>JAOUJM010000159.1 GCA_029883265.1 Gammaproteobacteria bacterium | reverse complement strand
CTATTTCCGACTACATGCTCACTGTGCTAGGTGTTGCGGTTTTAGTTTTTACCAACCCAAATCGGCAGCGCACCTAAGCGAATGCATGTGGTTTTGTCGTGTTGTTCATGCCGCTTTGCCAAATCGTCGACAACGGACTAATCACCGCATTGCCACCTCGATTTAATACATGGGTGTAAATCTGTGTGGTGCGTAAATCCGCATGACCGAGTTGCTCTTGCACTGTGCGAATATCCGCACCACGTTCTAATAAATGGGTGGCGAAGGAATGGCGTAGCGTATGGCAACTAATCGGTTTTTCTAAACCGGCACGGCGTACTGCATAACGAATTTGTTTTTGCATCGCGGTTTCGTGTAAATGATGGCGTTTGGTTAAACCCGAATAGGGATCGATCGCACGTTTACTCGCGGGGAAAACATATTGCCAAGGCCAAGACTGCGCGGCATTCGGATATTTTCGATCAAGTGCGTGTGGCAGAGATACTTTACCGAAGCCTTCGCGTAAATCCTGGTTATGAATTTTTCGCACACGTATTAATTGCTGTTGCAACGGTTCGTGCAAAACATCGGGCAAGGTTACGATGCGATCCTTGTTACCCTTGCCATCAATAACATGCAAAGCATGATGTTCAAAGTCGAGATTCAAAACGCGTAAGCGCATGCATTCAATCAAACGTAAACCGGAACCATACATTAAACAAGCCGCAAGCCAGTATACGCCTGTTAACTCGCCCAACAACGCGCTGATTTCACGGGCATTCATTACAATTGGAATTTTTTTTGGTCGACGCGAACGATTGTATTGAAAGATGGTACCTAAATCGATTTCCAAAACACGACGGTAAAGAAACACCAGTGCGTTTAAAGCCTGCGCTTGAGTTGCGCTGGCAACATTCCTATTGACTGCTAGGTGAGTCAAGAACGCCTCCACCTCAGTGCGGCCCATATCTTTAGGGTGTCTTTTCTTATGAAAATAAATATAACGTTTGATCCAGAAAATATATGTTTTTTCTGTTTTCAAACTGTAGTAGTTGCTGCGCAGGAGTGTGCGAACCTGGGTAAGCAGTTTTACATTTTTTGTCTGTTTCATAACCAATTCCTTGTTGTTTTTTGTTCAACTACTGGTTATTCATACAGGTATAATGCACAGCCAAAGTTAAGTTGTACAGCAAAGAAATCACTGGCTTGTTTAATACATCAGGGGTGGCTGTATAACTCCATACAACTAAAATAAGGTTATTAATAACGAGATAAGTATCTGTTTTAATGTTAAAAAATAATCCTTTTTAGACGTGGTGGAAATGAGTGTTATACAGCGTATAATGAGAAATTTGGAGTTATACAGCCAAATGGCTGTATTTGCCACTGATGGAGTGGCTTTCTAATCACTGTTGGGCGTAATAGAACATGATCAAATGTAGAGTAAATGGAAAGTTGCTTGCGGATTGGGAGCAATTTCATAACTACTTTGAAAAAACATTTTCCTTTCCAGGCTACTATGGCAGGAACATGAACGCTTGGAACGACTGCATGAGCGACTATTGCTATGAAAATGGTCTCGTGTCTCTACACATAGATGATGCGTCCGAATTAAAAGCATTAAACTCTGAAGCGTTTGATGCACTAGTTGAATGCAGCGCATTTATCAATTGGCGATCTACAGAGGAGGGAGGCGATCCTTTAATCGTCTTATCATACTATGTATAAACCGCCCAACAAGGCACTCCAGCCGACGCCGAAAAGCGGCGCGGCTGAGTTTAAACGTTGAGGCTGTAGAAAAACCCCCTAATCGCAAAAAACTTTGATAATCTATTCCTCAACACAAGGAGGATGTGTTGATGCCGAAATTCAAACCCTATGACTACAAACAAAGCGCCATGATCACATTGAACTACGAAGATCAATTGCAAAGTGGCACATTTGAATATGCGATACATTATTTAATTTCAAAGAAACTCGATCTTTCGATTTTTCATCCGCATTATGAAAACGATGAAACCGGACGACCAGCGTATGATCCAGCGATTCTTTTGAAAATCATTTTATTTGCCTACTCCAAAGGCATCACCAGTAGTCGTGAGATTCAATGGTGTTGTGAAACCAATATTATTTTCAAAGCCCTGTCTTGCGACACGGTGCCACACTTCACCACCATCGCCGCCTTTGTCAGTCAACACGCTAGAGAAATTGAAAACCTATTCGAACAAATTTTATTGATTTGCGATCAACAAGGCTTGCTCGGCCATGAACTCTTTGCGATTGATGGCTGCAAACTACCATCGAATGCGGCAAAAGAATGGTCCGGTACGTTTAAAGAACTCGAACAAAAGCGCGACAAACTCAAACGCCAAATACACCACTATCTTAACGAACAGCAACGGCACGACAAAAACGAAACCCAAGAAAACACCCGACAACAGCGCACCCAACAAACCATCAACACCTTAAATCAAGCCCACGACAAGATCGAACAATTCCTCAAACAATCCAGCCCCAGGAGGGGGCAAGGCAAAACAAAAAAGGAAGTAAAGAGCAATATCACGGATAACGAAAGTGCGAAGATGACTACCAGTAAAGGCACCATCCAAGGCTACAACGGCGTGGCCAGTGTCGACAAAAAACACCAAATCATCATCGACGCACAAGCCTTTGGCGAAGGACAAGAACATCATGTACTAAAACCAGTGCTCGAAAAAATCAAAACACGCTATAAAAAACTCGGCATCCACAACAACATCTATGATAAAACCATCGTCACCGCCGACACGGGCTACGCCAACGAAGCCAATATGAAATACTGCCACCAAAATAAAATCAATGCCTACATCCCTGATAACAAATTTCGACAGCGTGACCCGAAATTTAAAACTCAACACGGCAAATATGGAAAACGTGCACAGTCAGTAGACACGCATACCGGCTCACTCATTCCCTCGAGTGAGTTTCACTTTGATCCAATAAACAAGACCTGCACCTGTCCTATGAATCAACCGATGCAGCCCAGAGGCGAAAGACAAGACCGCTATGAAAATTATAAACTTTACTTCGAAGGCCACCCCAATCAATGTCGTCAGTGTGAACTGAAACCAAAATGTATGCGTACTCCAAGCTCAGCCAACCATCGCAAAGGCCACGGAAGACAAGTCTCTTTCATCATCGAAAAGAAACACCGTAAAACCAATTACACCGACTGGATGAAGCATCGCGTCGACAGCCAAAAAGGCAAACAAATCTACAGCCACCGCATGTCCGTGGTCGAACCCGTTTTCGGCAACCTCACCAACAACAAAAAGCTCAACCGCTTCAGCCTCAGAAGCAAAGAAAAAGTCCAAGCCCAATGGCAACTTTACTGCCTCGTACACAACATCGAAAAGCTCAACCACTACAGCAAGCTTTTTCACTAAGAAAATATGGAACAGATACCATCAAAGTGCCAAAAACACCTGAATATCCGCTCAAACAGCCTTCAATCCAATTGCAAAACACCTCAAAACTTGGCAAAGTGAACAAATCGAATAAATAAGAATAGGAATGAAATAATTGAGCGCTGTGGGAGGGTTTTTCTACGGCCTCGTTAGGCGTATAGGAGAGAGATTATGGCTATAAAAAAGGAAGCTGCTTATCACGAGGCTTCGCATGCGGTAGTGGCCCATAAATCCAAATTTCATAGTCTCGTTGGTGATGTAAATTTAGAACAGTATGGGGCAGGTGAGATATTTATATCGCTCTCCAAATCAAAATGTACTGCCGCAGGGAAAAAAGCTGCACCTGAAACTCAAAAAGATAAAGAAGTCGCAAAAGAGTTGGCTGTTATTTTATGTGCAGGATTGATGGGTGAAGAAATTGCAGCTGAAAAAGATTCTAGCCTTACCCCAAACGAACAATGCTCAGTGCCCGATCATGAGCTTGCTGTTCAACAGCTTAAAATGGCTGGCCTGAGTAGCAAATACGATTTCCATCAAAATTCAGCACGAGAGATTCTGAACCAAGAGTGGGAAACTGTCGAAAGACTAACTGCCTATCTTTTTGAAAATCATAGTGCAGATCCATCTAAAATGGCGGAAATCATTGATGCCGTCTAAAAATGTATAACGAGACCGAGGGGGTCACGTTAATACAACTGTTAGGCGAATAACGAGAATTTCATGGATTATAGAAATGTAGTGCGACAACACCTTAAGCATGCTGAGGAAAAGCTAGCTGAAGGAACAAATCAATCCCTTAAGTATGCTGCTCTGGAGCTTAGAATGGCGATGGAAGCTCTCACTTACGATCGTGCCGTTGCATATAAAGATGAATTCCCCCCTAATGAATACGAAACTTGGCAACCTAAAAAAGTAATGATGGTTCTTCTAGAGATTGACCCAATGGCAGATAAAGATAGCTCAATCGCTATTGGTTTAGAAGAAGAATATGGTGTACCAGCACCAAACATGACTTCTCTTGGTACTGAGAAAGTGCTTGGATTGAAAACTTTAAAAAAACACTACGATGCATTAGGCAGTTATCTTCATATTCAATCACTAAAAAGCACAAGATCTGGCAAAGCAATTGACTATAAAAAATTTCGGGAGCGCTGCGAAGAGATTGCAAAATTTGTATCTGAAGCCCTTTCGTCAACTGTTTTCAATTGCACAATTGGTGTGTTTGCTAATATAGAATGTGTACAGTGTGGAAAACCCATCCGAAAACGTATTCCTAGTGGAAAGGATTCCGTTATAGCCGAGTGTTTTGAGTGTGGTGCAACATACACAGTTACAGATGAAGGTGAGAATAGGTCAATTTGGACACCTCATCAGCATCAGATAGAGTGTGCAAACAAAAACTGTGATCATAAGATCGTGGTATGGCACCATGAATTAGAACGAGGTAGACGTTGGGAGTGCCCGACCTGCAAGGGTCAAAACACTTTCGTACTTGCAATCGATTTCAAAGAAGCGCTCAACCAGGCGCTCAATTCGACGCCAGAAGACGGCGCGAATTAGCTTCAACGTTAGGTGAAAGGAAGTGGAGAAGTGAAAATAATTCTTAAAGGCGTAATTATTTTTGTTTTAACTAGCCTATCTTTGGTTGGTTTTGCGAGTATTGAGCCAAAAAAATATATAGGGGCATATGTTATTCCATACTATGAAGCTGCTGACAGCGCGGAAGGAACCCCAAGAGTCGCTGTAGCAAAGAAATATGACGCGCTGCTAAGCTCGAATGATCCAAAAGATATATTGCGTGTGCGTGACTCGATTGAAAGAGAACCGGGATTAATCACTCCAATGACCCTAATGGTTCTTGCAATAAGATTGTACGATTTGGGGTACAGGGACGAATCGGTGTATTGGTTTTATATCGCAAAAAATCGATTTATTACTTTTGCTGAAGTCGCGGATTTTCGTGCTAATCAGTCGCTCATGCAGATATTTGTAACCATGCGTGACTTTGTAAGCCTGGCGGGACGATATATCAATGGCTATGCCTTTTGTGATATAGAGAAACAAAATAAAACTCAAAGGAAGGCTTTTGAATGGGTGAAGAATAATCCCTATCAGGCCATGTTTTTGCCCAATATTCCGGCAGTGCCTGGCGATAGGAAAGAAAATTTGGAAAAAGCGGTTGAGGGGCTATATCAAGGTATCCAAAAAGAAAGAGAGCAATTTGAGGATGCGGAGGTTAGGGCAAAATTCGTAGCATCTAGAAAGGAAAACAATATGGACAAGATGTTTTGTTGGTAGTTCTGAGTGATCGCGCGAGCAAATCACCTAAAAATGCATAGCGTGACAGTCGGTCACGCTTATAATGGTATGGACTCTCTCTTCTAAAACAACTCTGGCTGTGACATATTCATAAAGAGTTGAAAAAGGAGTGAGAGAAATGGCGACAATAGCGCACATCGGAATCGACTTAGCAAAATATGTTATTCAAGTTCACGGCATTGATGCCAATGGAAAAGTCTTATTGAAAAAAATGGTCAAACGATCTGAATTGATAAAAACCATTATGAATATCGAACCCTGCGTCATCGGAATGGAAGCGTGCGGTGGTGCGCATTATTGGGCTCGTCGCTTCTCAGAGTTCGGCCATGAAGTGAAACTAATGGCAGCACAATTTGTTGCACCCTATCGCAAGAATCAGAAAAATGATGCCAACGATGCAGAAGCTATCTGTGAGGCATTAACTCGGCCCAGCATGCGATTTGTGCCCAAGAAATCCGTTGATCAGCAAGTAGTTCTTAGCTTGCATCGAACAAGAGCACTATTGGTAGGTCAACGCACTGCAATTGTGAATCACATGAGAGGCTTGCTGTTGGAGTTTGGTATAGCAATCTCCAGAGGCATTCAAAAAGCCCGAAATCAATTGCCTGGCATTCTTGAAGATGGAGACAACGAATTACCCGATATCGTGAGAGAACTGATTGCACACAATGTACAACATCTAAAGCTACTGGATGCACGGATTGGTGATTTAGATAAACAGCTTGACCATTTGGCAAAACAAAGCGAACTGAGTCAGAGAATATTGAAGATAGAAGGTATTGGACCCTTATGTGCGACGGCGATGATCGCGAGTATTGGTGATGCAAAACTATTTAACAATGGGCGACAGCTAGCCGCATGGCTCGGGTTAACACCGAAGCAATATTCCTCAGGCGGAAAAACCAGGCTGGGCCGAATCACGAAAGGTGGTAACCGCTACCTAAGAACCTTGCTTATTCAAGGTGCAAAATCAGCTTTATTCCAATGCGCAAGAAAAAAGGATCAGAAAAGTCATTGGGCCATGCAGATTCGGGAACGTCGAAATCATAATATCGCTGTCGTCACACTTGCGGCAAAAAATGCACGAACGATTTGGGCTCTGTTAGCAAAAAACAGAGAGTACCAACACGATTATCAACCTATGGCTGCTTAAGGATTGCAATAGAAAATAGTGATGAAAAAAGGTAAGACCGACGCGAGGGAAAACTGGTAACAGTTCGGGCTTCAAAGCCGTGCTTATAGAGAGTTCTTCGCGTGCGGAAACCATCAGGGTCAGAAGCAGAGGCTTCTAAACAGACTGGATATATGTTCGCAATCTTCCTTTATGTTCACTTTTTTCTATGTATAACGAGAGAGTCCATATATGAAACTGTTATGAGTGAAAGAGTATTACAAGGAGATAATGTTGACTGATACTTTAGACGATAGACCATTAATCACTTACCAAACAGGTGAAAATGAGTCATATCTTATCGGTACGGAGGAGCAATTATTATCTTTTGCTAACTCTATTATCGAAGCAGTGTCTTTAGCTAAACCAGATAACTTTAGCGGTGAAAACGTTCTAGTGAGCAATTCAATACAAGGCACCTTGGATAGCAAAGCGGAAATTCGATTAGATGAAGTTGTAGTGGTGGAAAATAATGAACAAAAAGACCGAATTTTCTACAAGATTTACAACTCATAATTACAGGACGGGAAAACGAGCAGCTAATCCCATATGCACCAAATCTTGTATATCATAACGGCCTTTAAGATATATACAGTCGGGTGATAAGTATGCGTCCGGTTCTCAGCAGATGCAGACTGCCGGACGCATACAAGATAATAATCACACTGACACTTGTTGTGAGTGGCGTAATACTATTGTTGAGGGAGTTTGCTATAACTTAATTGGTAGTCAGAGAGCTAGGCACCTTCAGTTTGAACAATACGAGAGATGAGTTGCTTCGCCAGCAGATGACTTGAAACTTGAAGGCTCGTCTCCTGTCGAATTTGCAGATTCGAAAAATTGTCACCTTTACAATAGTTATGATAATTATGAGACAACCAATTCCAGCTCCCGATCGTCACATGCTCTTCATCAATAATCAAAACTTTCTCGTGAGTGCCACCGGCAATACGATGAAATCGTTCACCAAACAATTGTTTGTATAAGCGAATGAGTGACTCATCACCATCGTCGAGATACTTATTCTTTGCATTTAGATAGCCATAAAAAATTGAAATATGGAGACCCCGTTGTTTCGCCCCTTTTAGAAAATCCAATTGTGGATGCAAACCATTCTTTCGGATCCATGGAGTAATAATGGTAACCGACTTTTTTGCATTAGCAATTTGTTGTTCAAAATGCGTGATGTGATCACAATCCAAAACAGTCTGAATGGGTAACCCGCTATTGAAATAATTCGAATAGCTCGGACTTTGATGTTCCGAGTCGGTAATGAACGTTTCTGCACAAGATTCTGCCATATATTTGAGATACCCGCCCGATTGACAGAGCTTCCGATAATTACCAGCGACGATGAATTGCTGCTTGGCTCTTGAGATTGAAACATTTAGCAAGTCCGGGTGCCTATTTTGAAAGCTGGGACTATCCGAAGGCTTATAAATCACGGGTGAGTAAATGATGACGTTGCTATCAATACCCTGAAACTGATGGACCGTGCCAATATTTTGGTTAGTCGTGTGATCGAGTCGTTTACCGAGTCGATCAATAATGAGCTCCTTTTGGTTGGAGTAAGGTGTAATAATACTTACATCGGCAGCGACGTGATAACCTGCATCTTCGAGCTTATCGATAATACGTTCAATCGCCAGGACCTCGTCGATATTGGTGCGCGGTAACTGAGAGCCTTGACCTTGAACGCTATAAAACATTTTATGATGAGAACCCATCTTTTCAAATGCACTCAGAATTCGTTCGGACGGCGGCGCAGTGCAGATTTGAATCCCCTTGTATCCTGCAAGTCCGAGAAAAAGATTCGTTATGGGGGCTTGGCATCGACGATGCTCTTCAAGAACAACCTCTTCGCGGATTGCTTGTAACCCACTGTGCGGCATGCCGGCACTGCGATGATAGGCAGATATCGTTGCCGGCGTGAAACGCTCATATTCTTGATATAAGTTGGGAAAGTATTGTAAGCGATATTCATTCTGCCCAGGTTTCGAAAGGGTACGAATCGGTCGCAGTTGGAGTGGATCACCGACGATGACACTTTGATCGCAGCGTGCGAGTGTTGTGACCAGTGATTCCACGGAAATCATACTGGACTCATCAACCAAGCATAAATTGAAAGGTTTCACACCGTTGAGCTCATTGAATTGATAGCCTGGAAGTTTTCGAACAGAGGCAAGTGTCGAAGCCTGAATTGGATATGCAAGAGCAATATAATGGTAGTACTGACTTAGCTTACCTTTCCAGAGTTGACGATTATCAACGCTCGTTCCTTTCTGAAAAAAATTCTTCCAATGTTCAAGCACCTCGATGACTTTGTCTTTATGGGCTAACAAATCTAGCCAAAGCACAATCAGAGACAACTCAAAGAGACGTCGACTCTCCTTAACAAAACGCAAACGTTGGATATCGATCCAATCACCCTCAGGGTATGTTGTCTCTAGTTGGTTGAGTAACTCATCATACTGTGTTCGGCACTTGTAGAATTTCTGCCACTTTTTGAGTTTCCCATTGAGAGAAGAAAGATTCAATGTCTCATCAACATTGATTGATAAGTCCGAAATGATTTGGTCAAACTGCTTGTTCTGTTTGATGCGTTGGCATTCAGTCGCAAGTTCGGCCAGACCTTCGATCGAAAAGTGATTCAAATTAAAATGTTCGCTGATTTCTGAAGAATAGACTTTCTTAATCTGTGTCCAGGCTTTGGCATACCTCCCTGGAAAAAACGAATAGAACAGTCGAAGTAACCCTCCCTGTGGGTAATCCTGAAATTTGTGAATAACCGCATCGCAAGCTTTCGACGGAAGCCACAACCTCACTGTATCAGAAATAAATAGTGGTGGCATGAGCGATTGCCAAAATTTCTCTTCCGATCTCGCGAGCTCAATCTTTTTGATGTCATCTCGGTGGCCTTGGATTCGCTTGATAAGCTCAGCGGATGCGTCCAGCGGTGAGTCTTTAAAATTGTTATTCCATTCGAGTTCATCAAGTATAGTAGTTATTTGATTCTCAATATTTTTTGTGTCATCCACAAATCTTGAATAATCCTGATGACCGGATGGGTACAGAGAGTCTTTTAACTGGGTTTTGAGATTGCAAAAGTGATTAAATGCATAGGAAATATTTTGAGTCGCTGCGATCAATGCCGCATTCGCATTTTTCTGTTCGGTTTTTGAGTAAAGTGAATTTTTGAGTTTTTCGATGAGCGAAACAATTCTATTTGCTTCACCATCAATTTTGTCCTTGTGTCCCCCGTGAAAGTAGAGCCAGTCGAACCCGGTTGTGCTCTCGTCATGTTTGAGGTCATCGATCACATTATCGACTGCTTTGTTGGAGGTTGAAGTAATCAGTAGCGGTTTATGTTGTACGTCCTTTTTACCTTTGGCTACTTCAAGTGCTCGATGAGTGATTTGATTAGCAATGAGGGATTTGAACAAGGTAGTTTTGCCAGTACCTGGGCCACCTTGGACAGCGGTTAGTGTTTCGTTTTGATTCACTCGGAAAATAGTTTCGAGTTGGCCATGACTTAGCGGGTGATCCTGTTCAAACAAACCAAAAGACGGTTCAGAAGGAATGAACATTCTATCAGGATCAGCGGATTTCCGAATATAAGCATTTAATAGAAGATCAGATTTCACACTATGGTTTTTTAGGAGAAAATCATACTCCTCCAAATCCATCTTCGAGTTGTAATCGGTGACTTCGAATTCACAAACAACCGCATTGAATCCTGTTTCGAGACGAAC
>JAOUJM010000423.1 GCA_029883265.1 Gammaproteobacteria bacterium | reverse complement strand
GCCAGTTCAATTTCTCATGAATTAGCCTTGTATCTGCAAACGTAATATCAGGCTCTCCAGGACGTTTCGGAATATAAACTTTTTTGCCGCCAAGCAAATCCACTAAATGATTAATCGTGTAGTGGTGGCCACTTCCGACGTTTAACGTTTCACCTAATAGTTCAGATTGAGCCATGGCGATAAATGCCTGCGTCACGTCCGTTACAAATGTGAAATCACGACTTTGTTCCCCATCACCAACCACCGTATAAGGCTGTCGGTTAAGTTTTTGCGCCATAAACACACCAAAGACCGCGCCATACGTTCCCGTGGTTCTCACCCGTGGGCCATACACATTGAATAACCGCAAAGCATTGGCTTGCATGCCATACACTTGCGCCCAATGTAAAACAAGTTCTTCACCCAGTCGCTTGCTTAAGGCATACGGGTATTGCGGGCGAATCTCTGCGGATTCAGGGGTTGGATAGTTATCGGGAATGCCATAACAAGAAGACGATGCTGCATAAACAAAACGTTTCACTTTTGCTTGACGCGAGGCTTCAAGCATATTAAAAGTACCATCGACATTAACAGTAAAATAGTCACTGGGATTTTCAATAGAAGGCACAATATCCGCCAATCCTGCTAAATGAAATACCCAGTCGCATCCATCGAAGTGCGATTGAATGTTATTTAGATCACGAATATCAGCCTCAACAAACGTAAAGTTGGAATGATTGGCTATCGATTGTAGGTTAGAAAGACGACCACCGGCGAGATTATCAATCACCAGCACCTCATGACCTAAGTCTAGTAAAGCTTCAACTAAATGACTGCCAATAAATCCTGCACCACCACTCACTAAGCTTCGCATTTGTTTCCTTCCTAAATAAAATTTATATGCTCGACTGTTTGTTCGCGTAATCCGTGTAAATAGCGATTGACTTCATCCATACGACAATTGACTCGACATTCAGCAATATTATGTCGATTCACCAGATAGTCCAAATTCTGTTGACGTTTTTCACTTTGCCAAATAGTGTTGAAATCGTGCTGATTAATATTGCCATAGGTAAAACGTTCATCACCTAAAAACGCACTGCAACCCACCACGTCACCATCCGCTTTAATATAAGCCCAGAAATACGGGGTTGCATAACAGCGTGGATAACGTTGCTCATTCGCTTGCACATATTTTTTCATGGTGTGATCACGAAAAATCAGTTGAAAGTTTTCATTAGACAATTCACGCAATCGTGGTGCTTGTGTTAGGTATTCATTATAGTCTATGCCCTGATAAATTTGAGTTTCCGAGCGCAAATGTTGCGAGTAGGGTTTAATGACTAAATAGTCCAAACCGATTTCATCACGTGCGATTAGGGCTAAAGTTTCCATCTCATGCGCATTTTCAGGCAATAATACTGCTTGTGCACCCAATGCCACATTCAATTGATTGGCATCACGTAAAGCGACCGCATGTTTTAAGTTTTCCACCACACGATTAAAATCAGAGGCCTTAGTACGATGAATATTGGCATAGGTTTCGGCAGTGCCGGCATTAATTGACACCTTAATCCAGCTAATCGAATGCAAGGCTTGCTCAATAAACTTCTTTGTTAAAGGCATTGCATTGGTTGTAAACGCTACATCAATACCCGCAGCTTTTGTTGCATTGGTTATATTAGCCATGCCTTTGTGTAATAGCGGTTCACCTTCGCCAGCAAACATCACACTTTTAACACCAAGCGCTGCCATTTCCTGCAAACGATTAATTAACAAGTCTTCATCAAGAAAAATTGTTTTATAACCTAAATAATCGACCGCACAAAAGGTACAGCGATGATTACATGCACCCGTAGGAGAAATTTCCACATAGATAGGATAAATCGATTGCGCCTTAGACCAATCATCTTCTGCATCGAGATACGCCGCCGTGCGTTGCGGATGATAAACGAGTTTGTGATTATCAATTAAAAACTTGTCCACGCAGTCCTCCGGTTCGTGGGCGTGAATTGTCTAGACACCAAGACATCAAACATCAGAGTCATAATTCGAGTAGAGTTTTGTACTGCAGGAGTTGTTCCTGTTTACTTCGATTTTGATCAATCTCGCTCAAATCGCCATAATCCATTACTTTCATGTACTAATTTCTTCGAAATGAAGATGATTTTGTCTCTCACATTTTTACGGCATAAAATCTGCAGCGTAGTTAACGCCAATTTCCTGACTAAAACATTAGACATATTGCGAATCTTTGTTTCTTGGTACCCAATGAAAAACAGCCAACATCCAATACAACACTATTACTTTCTCGACGCCTATGACGCCATAAATGCGATAGCAAAAAGCCAAGCAATTGATCCAGAGAATTTTGATTTAACAACAATTTATTATTATGATGGGGTGTGGCTAAATAGTCCTCATCTAAACTTGATAAACGTGCCCTTGGAATCCATTGTCGACTTTTTCTCGCAAAACACTCTTCCATTACCCAGCGAACTGATATTCAATGAGCAGAATCTGGATTCCGAAATTATTTCCCAGATGCATGAAGTTTTTCAGCAGTCACTGAATCAAGTAAAAATTCTTAGGCATCAACGAATGGAAAAAGAACCGTTCGAGTGCGATACTTATTTTCTCGACCCAGCGATCGCCTGCCAAACCGCAATTCAGTTAAATCGCGTCTATCAAGGCCACCC
>JAOUJM010000013.1 GCA_029883265.1 Gammaproteobacteria bacterium | reverse complement strand
GTGTACCGATTGTACTTGGTGGTATCGAAGCTAGCTTGCGTCGTATTGCGCACTATGATTATTGGTCGGATAAAGTTCGTCGATCGATACTATTCGACGCAAAAGCAGACATGTTGGTTTATGGAAATGCTGAACGCCAGGTGGTTGAACTTGCGCATCGCCTTGCTGCGGGAGAATCATTGAGTGATATTGCTGATATTCGTGGAACTGCATTTGCACGCAGCCAATTGCCGACAAGTTTTGTCGAGGTCGAGCATTTAAATACTCAAACCAAGAATGAGAATGAGTTAGCATTTGTACGTTTGGCTAGTTATGAAAACGTACGAGAAGATAAATTGATGTATGCACAAACTTCACGTCAGTTTCATTTGGAAACGAATCCTCACAACGCGCGTATTTTGGTGCAAGCACATGGTGCCCGTTTTCTTGTAGTCAACCCGCCACCTTTACCGCTTACTACAAAAGAACTCGATGGCGTGTTTGATTTGCCCTATTCACGACGACCGCATACGGTCTATGCAAAACGGAATATACCCGCCTATGAAATGATAAAAACCTCAGTGAATATTATGCGTGGTTGTTTTGGTGGTTGTACATTTTGTTCGATTACCGAACACGAAGGCCGAATTATTCAAAGCCGTTCCGAAGCGTCGATTGTAAAAGAGATCAAAGCCATTCGTGATGAAACGCCAGGATTTAGTGGTCACATATCCGATGTGGGTGGGCCGACGGCGAATATGTATCGTATGAAATGTAAAGATGAAAAAATAGAAGCTATATGCCGCCGACCCTCGTGTGTATATCCTGATATTTGTAAAAATTTAAACACAGATCATCAGCCACTGATTAATTTATACCGCCAAGTAAGACAAGTCGAGGGCGTGAAAAAAGTTTTTGTTGCTTCAGGATTGCGTTACGATCTTGCGGTGCGTTCACCGGAATATATTCAAGAGTTGGTGACACATCATGTGGGCGGATATTTGAAAATTGCGCCAGAGCATACGGAAGCGCAACCCTTGAGCTTGATGATGAAGCCGGGTGTTGGTGCGTTTTATGAGTTCAAAAAATTATTTGATAAGTTTTCCCAGCAAGCCGGTAAAGAGCAATACCTGATTCCCTATTTTATTGCGGCACATCCCGGCACGCGTGATGAAGATATGTTGAATCTAGCGCTTTGGTTAAAGCAAAATGGTTTTCGCGTGGATCAGGTACAAACATTTTTACCTTCACCTATGGCTATAGCGAGCGCCATGTATTACAGCGGCAAAAACACCTTGCATCGAATTAATGAAAAAGAGCAATTAGTCATTCCCAAAGGTTTGACGCAACGACGCTTACAAAAAGCATTATTGCGTTATCACGATGCGAATAATTGGCCTATGGTGCGGGATTTATTAAAAAAACTGGGGCGCGAAGATTTGATTGGAGCGGGTAAAAAACATTTGGTTCCGGCTTGGCAACCGAAGGGTACGGGATTGGTTAAGGCGTCGCCATCAACTAAATCAAGCAAGCCAAATAGACAGCGAAGACGCCATTAATAATAGCGACCGGCGCCAGCGATGCGTTTTTTCCAGAATGGATTGTGTAGGCTAGCGAAAGACACTGTTTTTCCGGTACGAGGTGCATGCACAAAACGATCATCACCAATATAAATACCTACGTGCGAAATTCGCTTGAAACTCAAACGAAAGAAAATTAAATCACCCGGTTTAAGCTGTGACATTCGTACGGGTTTGGCTTGACTGTATTGCACACGGCTATTGCGTGGTACATCGGATATACCCACCTTTTGATGTGCGTACAATACTAAACCACTGCAATCAAAACCGGTTTCTGGCCGTACTCCACCAAAGGTATAGGGAATGCCAACGAGTTGAATGGCATGAAATACAATTTCATTGCCTACATGATCGTCGCTGGGTGAATAGGCAAAAGCAGAATTGTGTGGTGTAACATAACCCGGCTGTGTGGCGCAGGCGCTAAGCAGGCTAAGCATCATGACAAGTAGTAGAAATTTTGTTTGCATATGTTTCACTATAGCGTATTTCACACCCTAGATTTAGACCCAAACCAATAAATTGGATGATGTTAATGTCTTCAGTGTTATCGTCTGGTGGTGGGATTAAGCCAGTTCAAAATCTTTGCCTTGTAGCCCATAAATCAATGCATTAAAAACGATTTTGGATACCGACATAGCAGGTATGGCGATGAGCATGCCAATAAAACCAAACACGGCGCCGAATATGACTATGCCTAATAAAACAACTAATGGGTGTAAGTTGACGGTATTGGCTATGACAGCGGGGATGACCACTAGGTTATCTATTAACTGGGCAGTTAGTACAACCGCTGGTATGCCGAATAACAAGCCAATACTATAACTTTGTTCACCTAGTGCAATGATAAGCGGTGGAATGATTGCGAGCAAAGGACCAACATAGGGAATTAAATTGAATAAGCCGGTGAGCACACCAAATAAAACGGGCATATCAACGCCAATTAACCAAAAACCTATGGATGCAACCATTGCTACAATAAGGGATTGGATCATGACACCGCGTAAATATTTTTGTAATTGTGATGTAACACGGTAATAAGTGAGCCAGCCGAGTTCAAACCCTCGATTAGGTAACCAAGACATCACATGATTGCGCACACGTTGGTAATCTTTTAACAAAAAGAAAGTGATTAGTGGTACTAGCATTAAGGTCATAGCGATGGTCATCACCGAGCTTGCTGATGACATGGCTGTTGATGCACCCCATTGTTTTAAATATTCCAAAGCGCGTTGCACCACAGTGTCGGGGTCAAAGCTCACGCCCGCTTTTTGTTGTAAGACATTTCCTAACTCTGCCACCATCGCGCTAATATGCTTCCAAATTGACGGCAAGCGCGACTGTAGTTCAGCAATTTGATCTAGTAAAAACGGAAATAACACAACAATGACGGTGACGGTTATGACGACTAAGCCAATAAGAACAAGGCTGATCGCACTATACTTGCTGAAACCTCGGCCAAGTAGTTTGTTGGTGAGGGGTTGCAATAGTGAATAAAATAAAAATGATACTAACAAAGGAATCAGAACAGGGGAAAAAATCACAGCAAGCAATGCAAGACTAATAAGCATTATTGTGTAAATAAATATTGCACGACCAATTGGTCGATCAAGAATCCACTGAATCATTTTTTACCTTGAGCCTTGGCTAACATCTCATTGGCGTGTAACAAGCGTTTAGCTAACACATGAGCGAGGTTAGTGCTAAGTCGAGCACCGTGTTGCGGAGCCTGCGTGATCCATTCGTCTAATTCCGGGCGTAGGAAAAAAACAAGTTCGGTATCTTCAATAGCGGTGGCATCAGCTGTGCGTCGTTCGTCCAGCACTAGTGAAATTTCACCAAAAAAATCACCGCGACTTAAGGTTGCTAGAACTGTTTTTTTGTAGCGAATTTCAACGACACCGGAAAGAATAATAGCAGCGCCAGCGCCTTGGTCTCCAATATGAAAAATAGGTTCGTCTACGGAGAAATTGCGTAAATGCATATTATCAACAATTCTGCGGATTTCACGTAAAGGAATACCACGAAAAAAAGGGGTGGCTGCCCATAGTTCCGTTACGGTTTCTTGCCAGGGTTCGCGTTTGCGGAAAAGACTACCCCATATAGAAGAAGTGTTTGCGTCACTCATAATTCATCTTGAAAATAGTTACTGCGACCATAGCGGCGCAGTATGCGATTTCTTCAGTTTGCTGTGGTGCGAAAGATTTAACCGTTGCTGCTAAAGGTCGACAATAAAGAAAGACAAGTGCTGTTTTATTTTTCACAGGGAATCAGGGCGTTAAGCCGTTTTTTGTTTATGGTATTAAAAATAGAAAAATTACATCGTTATTATTTGTTCGTATGGCTGCAGTTGGTCATGGCGATTATAGCGATTGGCTTTATTGCCAAACTGCAAGCTGACATGGAAATGTCCATGGCGAAAAATTCGACATTGGTGCTAGAGAGCCATGAAGTGGCAAATAAATTAACACTGGCTCATTTGTGGCTCGAGGAAGTCATGCGTGGACAGCCAGATATTGATTTGGAGAAAAATGTTTTTGGTGAATTTGATGCAGCGTACAAAATTTTACTCAAAATTAAAATGACGATTACTCCTCCGGATTCGCAGACTAAACACGCTGACATGGTGCTTGCGGCGACGGAGTTAGAGAAGCAATTTGACCAATTGAAGCAACTGACTTTGACACGAATTCGTCATGGTAGAGACGGCACCTTAGCCGATGATATTCAGCTTGATTTGGTTTTTAATCAAGTGTTCAACACGGCAATGAATAGATCAAATCAGCTGACCGATTTACTTGAAATGCATTTTAGAAAACACCAAAGTGTGATGCAGCAGCAGCATCACTATGGCATTTACATGCTGGTGTTTATTTTTGGTTTGCAACTATTGCTAAGTTTTATATACCGGCGTGTGCTTGATCAACGTAATAGTGAATTGCAAATCAGCGAAAAAACCAGTAAGGCTATAGTTGATACAGCTGTTGATGGCATAATGATTACCGATTTACGAGGTTATATCGTACGTTTGAACCCTGCGGCCGCTGCCATTTTTCAATACGATGTGGGGTCGTTGATTGGTCGAAGTGTGAGTGTCATTATTCCGCGTCCAATTGCAGAAAAACATGAGCAGTTAATGAGTCACTTCAAGGGGCTATCGATGCCCGGAGTGGTCGGTATTAGTCGGGAAGTCACAGGCATGCGGCAGGATGGTAGCCAGGTTCCGGTCGAGATCGCTATTAGTGAATTTGATATTAATGGCGAACGATTTTTTTCCGCCATTATTCGTGATATTACTTTTCGCAAAAAAATGGAAGGAGACTTAATACTTGCGCGTAAACAAGCAGAAACCGCAGATCGGGTTAAGTCTGAGTTTTTGGATAACATGGGGCACGAGTTGCGCACACCAATGAATGGAATTATTGGTATGTTGGAACTATTGCAAGCCACTGAGGTGGATGAAAAACAACAGGATTATCTAAAAGTCGCCATTAGCGCATCGAATACGTTGGAGAGTTTATTAAATGATATCTTAGATTTTACTCGGCTTGACTCTGATCGTTTTGAAATTGAAAACTTACAGTTTGATATTAATCAGCTATGTAAAGAAATTGGGAATTTTTTTGCTGTGCAGGCGATCGCGAAAGGTTTAGCGATTGAATTCGAATTCGATACAGCAATACCCGCTCAATTATGGGGAGATCCGATTCGCATTCGGCAAATCCTAAATCATTTAATGGCGAATGCCATTAAATTTACCGATACAGGTAAAGTGTGTTTAAGTTCTGAAATTCTTACTGATGACGTCGATGAGCTGTATATACGAATAGCGGTAAAAGATACTGGCGCCGGCATAAACGAAAGTTTACGTTTAAGTATCTTCGAGGCCTTTACCCAAGTTGATGGAAGTATTACTCGACGCCACGGTGGAACCGGCTTGGGTTTGGCGATCAGTCAAAAACTTGCGCAAATCATGAGGGGAAGCATTGGTGTGCAATCTGAAGTGGGAGAGGGCAGCAAATTTTGGCTGGATTTACCCCTGGCCAAGTCGAATTCTAGTCGAGATTCCAATCAAAATCTTGCGAGCTAATAAGCGACATATCTTTCATTCGACATTGGCACTATACTCGCAGAAATAAAGCGGTCATAATTTAAGCACATGTTTCTATTTTGCCTGGAATTTATTAAGAAACCGGGTGTGGGCCTCTCGACCCTGGTTTTGTCGATGCTATAGTGTTGTTTTCGCATCAATGAGTTGAAATTGAACTTAATACCGAGCGTCTCACCGATCGAAGTAGAGGTCTTGCCAAATCATTGAAGGTTTGAGAGCTCAATAAAGAGGATAAGGATGATTTTTAGAATATTAGGCTTTCTTGCTGTATTTTTTTGTACCACGGCAATTGCTGAAACCATCAATATACAACAGGCAACTGAGCGAGCGTTAAACCATGATCCGCGTATTAGCGAGGTCGAAAAACTAATCGCTGTAGCCGAAGCGCAACTTGATGAAGTTTATGCCAATAAAGACTTTAGTTTTGAGTTATTGTCGTATGTGGCTATGGCGCCGCGAACGGATCAGGAAGGTTTTTTTACCAAAGAAACCTGTGGTGAGGCCACGCCATGTGAAGTGCGTGATGATCGATATGCCTTATCACCCGGATTTTCGCCCTGGTTTATGCTGCAATCCCTAGTGGTGAAACCGCTTTATACTTTTGGGAAAATTAAATATTTTGCTGAAGCGGCTAAAGCTAATATTAAAGTCAAAGAAGAAGATGTTCGTTTACAACGTGGTCAAACCATCTTGGATGTGCATAAAGCCTATCACGGCTATTTATCGGCACGTGACGCACGTTTATTTCTTGGTGATGTGCAAAAACGAGTGGATAGTGCAGTTGATCTGGTGCAAGGCTGGTTGGATGATGATAATGGCCGCGCCAAACAATCAGATTTATACGCCTTGCAATCGGCTAGCGGTTTGGCGGCTAGTTTCTTAGCACAAGCACAAGCTTTGGAAAATATCGCACTTGATGGTTTAAAAGTTCTTATTGGTGTGGCATTAGATCAACCGTTGGAGATCGCGGATAAACGTGCTCAAGCTGTTGCGTTGCCGAGCTTGAGTCTGGCGGCATTAACCGAACAAGCGCTCAGCAAGCGCCCAGAAATGTTTCAATTGGAAAATGGTATGAATGCGCGACGTGCTTTGGTCGCCGCTAATAAAGCTATGAATCGTCCTAATCTCTTTACTGGCATGATTATTTTTGCGTCTTATTCACCGCTTCGTACGCGAATTGATAACCCCTATGTGTACGATGTGTTTAATGATTATGGAGCGACGCCATTGGTCGGATTTCAATGGAACTGGGAACGTAGCGTGAAAAAGGCTCGAGCAGCTCAAGAGCAAGCTCAGTTGGATGCTTTAGTAGAAAAGAAAAGTTTGGCATTGCAAGGTATTCCTTATCAAGTGGCGGAGCGTTACCACCAGGTTCAAGCCGGCCATATCTCAGTGACCAAATTAATGGAAAGCTCCAAATCTGCCCGTCGTTGGATGATTGCCAGTTACGCTGACTTTGAAGCCGGTCTGGAGCAAACCGATAAAATTGTCAGTGCGTTTCAAGGGTATGTTTTAACCTATACGGAATATCTGAAAATGGTTTATGACTATAATGTACAGGTTGCCCAATTAGACTATGTCGCAGGAGCCTATCAATGATGCGAGTTTTTTGTTTGTTAATCATTTTAAGTTTTAGTTCATTACTCATGGCAGCCGGGGATCCGCAGGCATTGGTAGTGGATTCATCGAATAAGGTACTTGAAATTCTCAAGGCTCAAAAAACAGAATTAAAGAAAAATCCGGAAAAAATATATGATGTAGTGAATCAATACGTATTACCCCATTTTGATTTTGAAAAAATGTCTAAATGGGTATTGAGTCGTTACTGGGCTAAGGCCTCTGCTAAGGAAAAACAGGATTTTGTTAACGAGTTTCGTCATTTATTGGTACGAACTTATGCTGCCTCCTTGCTCGAATACACCGACAGCAAAATAAAATATTTACCGCTCCAGGGAGACCTGAGTAGTGGTAAAGTGACAGTTCGTTCAGAAATAGATCAGGCGGGTGGATTCCCCATCCCTATTGATTACCGTTTACATTTAAAAAACGATGCCTGGAAAGTCTACGATGTGAAAATCGATGGCATCAGTCTAATTGCGAACTATCGCACTACATTCGCCAAAGAAATTCGCCAATCGAATATTAGGGAATTAATCAATCGTTTGGTGGAAGGTAATAAGCAGTAACCTTTATGTCTTTTTGATTGCGGCTTCTCCATTACGTTCAGGTCTAGCAAAATTGGGCTCAAGCTGCTGATTTTAATAAAACAATTTGAATAAAAAAACATTATGTCTATATTTCTGGCAGCAGCTTGGATTATAATAGTCGGCTGCACTTAATAGTTTGGGGATAGCTCGTGAATAACGACGACATCAAGGCTTTAATCGAAGCATCAATCAACAATTCAGAAGTCAATATTACTGGTGATGGATGCAATGTGGCGGTAGTGGTAGTCAGTCCAGAGTTTGAGGGCAAGAGTTTATTACAGCGCCAACGTATGGTGTATGACAGTGTGGATGAGCATATTCGCAACGGCACTATCCATGCACTAGCTATCAAATCCTATACGCCCAGCCAATGGGAACAGCAACAAGATAAGTAAATCACCACAGCGTAGACGAGTAGGCAGTAATTCATGGATAAATTGATTATTAGCGGTGGCGCCCAATTAAACGGTGAGGTCGTTATATCGGGCGCAAAAAACGCAGCACTTCCCATTCTTGCGGCGACCATTCTCGCAGATTCGCCAGTGATTGTTTCTAATGTCCCACATTTACACGACGTAACCACTACCATGGAATTGTTGGGACGTATGGGTGTCGAGCTAACCATAGATGAACGCCTGAATATTGAAGTCGATACCACGACTATCAATACCTACGATGCGCCTTATGAATTAGTGAAAACCATGCGCGCTTCCATTTTGGTTTTAGGGCCGCTACTGGCTCGCTACGGTAAAGCCAATGTTTCCCTACCCGGAGGCTGTGCCATCGGTTCCCGTCCAGTAAATCTGCACATCAAAGGTTTACAACAAATGGGTGCTGATATTCATGTCGATGGTGGATATATTCGAGCCAAAGCTAAGCGTCTCAAAGGTGCGCGCCTGAATTTGGATATAGTTACCGTCACCGGAACCGAAAATTTAATGATGGCGGCTACTTTGGCCGAAGGCACCACTATTATTGAAAATGCTGCGCGTGAACCGGAGGTGGTTGACGTCGCCCGCTGTTTGCAAAAAATGGGTGCGAAAATCGAAGGCGCGGGTACGGATACCATAACCATCGAAGGTGTCGATCGTCTTCATGGAACTGAACACATGATATTACCTGATCGTATTGAGTCAGGAACCTATTTGGTTGGTGCTGCTATTTCCGGCGGCAAAGTTCTTCTGAAAAATACCGATGCTAGTTTGTTAGATGCCGTATTACTCAAGTTGCAAGAAGCGGGAGCACTGATCAAAGTAGGTGAAGACTGGATTGAGTTAGACATGCAGGGGCGTCGTCCTAAATCGGTTGATGTGCATACCATGCCATATCCGGCGTTCCCCACAGATATGCAGGCACAGTTCACCGCGCTAAACTGTGTAGCCGAAGGTACGGCGACAATTAGAGAAACGGTCTTCGAAAATCGTTTTATGCACGTGCAAGAGCTAATGCGCATGGGGGCGAATATTCGCTTGGAAGGTAATACCGCCATTGTTCAAGGGGTAGAAAAACTTCACGGTGCACCTGTTATGGCCACAGATCTTCGGGCATCGGCTAGTTTGGTTTTAGCGGGTCTGGTGGCGGATTCAGACACCACTGTCGAGCGTATTTATCATATTGATCGTGGCTATGAGCGAATTGAGGAGAAATTATCCCAATTAGGCGCTAAAATACGTCGAGTTCCTTCATAGAGCACCCGTGGGGCCATAGTACCCGCGAGGAAATTCGGTATAATAAAAACCATGAACCAATCAATTACCATCGCATTATCCAAGGGCAGAATCTACAAAGATACCTTGCCCTTGCTCGCTCACGCCGGAATTATCCCGGTCGATGACCCGGAAACCAGCCGCAAGCTGATTTTGGATACTAATCATGAGCACATTAAAATCGTCACCGTGCGCGCGTCCGATGTACCTACTTATGTCGAGTATGGGGCTGCAGATTTAGGCGTAGCAGGAAAAGATGTTTTGTTGGAGCATGGTGGAGACGGTGTCTATGAGCCGCTGGACTTACAGATTGCCAAATGCAAATTGATGGTGGCGGGTGAACCTGGATTCCAGCGTCGCGGCTCTCGATTGCGTATTGCTACCAAATTCGTTAATTCCGCACGCAACTATTATGCAGCCAAGGGTGAGCAAGTTGAAATTATTAAACTCTACGGTTCCATGGAATTAGCGCCTTTGGTGGGTTTAGCTGATGCGATTGTTGATTTAGTCGATACCGGTAACACCTTACGTGCCAATGGGCTCGAACCCTTGGAGCATATCGCGGATATTAGCTCACGCCTGATTGTGAATAAGGCTTCTTTAAAAATGAAGTCGCAAACAATCAAGTCTTTTATAAATCACATGCGTCAAGCGGTAGGTGAAGCCAGCGCCGCTTAGTTCTATGCCGAGTGAATAATCATGAAATTAACTCAATTAAATCGTGCCGATAGCCAGTTTTGGACTGACCTGGATCAATTAATTGCCTGGGAAGGAGTTTCCGACGAACGTGTGTTCGACGTGGTTAACGATATTTTAAAAAACGTGCGCCAACGAGGTGATGCGGCGGTGTTGGAATATACTGAACGCTTCGATCGCATGCGTGTGGATGTGGCGGCCGATTTGGAAATCTCACAAGCACGTTTAAAACACGCCTGTGACAATCTTGAGCCGAGCATGCGTGACTTGATTAAAACATCGGCTGAGCGCATTCGTGCATACCATGAGCATCAGAAAGCTGATTCCTGGTCCTATAAAGAAGCTGATGGCACCTTATTAGGCCAGCAAGTCACACCTATGGATAAAGTTGGTTTGTACGTGCCAGGCGGGAAAGCTGCATATCCTTCATCCGTATTAATGAATGCCATTCCAGCAAAGGTTGCGGGTGTGCCTGAATTAATCATGGTAGTGCCTACACCTGATGGTGAAGTCAATGAGTTGGTATTGGCTTCAGCCTATATTGCTGGTGTTGACCGCGTATTTACAGTGGGTGGTGCACAAGCTATTGCCGCACTCGCTTATGGCACTGACACTATCCCACCAGTGGCGAAGATTGTTGGGCCGGGAAACATTTATGTGGCTACAGCAAAGCGCATGGTATTTGGCGCGGTTGGTATCGATATGATTGCTGGGCCGTCAGAAATTTTGGTTATTTGCGATGGCAAAACCAATCCTGATTGGATAGCCATGGACTTGTTTTCACAAGCCGAACATGATGAAGATGCGCAATCCATTTTAGTGACACCTGATGCGCACTATGCACAGGACGTAATTGCTAGTGTTGAAAAACTTTTGCCACAAATGGAGCGTGCAGAAATCATTGAAAAATCCTTAAATGAGCGTGGTGCCATTATTGTGGTTAAGGATCTGGATGAAGCCGCCGAGGTTTGTAATTATATTGCGCCTGAACATTTGGAGCTTTCCGTCGACGATGTTGAAAATTATGTGAAAAAAATTCGTAATGCCGGTGCGATTTTTATGGGACGCTATACCGCTGAAGCGATTGGTGATTATTGCGCCGGACCGAATCATGTATTGCCCACATCACGCACGGCTCGATTTAGTTCACCGCTCGGTGTTTATGACTTTCAAAAACGCTCTAGTTTAATTATGTGTTCGCCGCAAGGTGCAACTACGCTGGGTAAAATCGCTTCGCCATTTGCGCGCGGTGAGGGATTGACTGCGCATGCGCGTTCGGCTGAATATCGTATTGATGCTTCATGAAAACGTCCCTGCAACAGCAAGTCGAACAACTCATTCGTAGTCAAGTGCGAGAACTGAGCGCTTATCATGTACCCAGCGCTGACGGAATGCTTAAGCTTGATGCCATGGAGAATCCGTACAGTCTGCCCGAAGAACTCAAGCAAACTTGGTTGGTATCGATACAGGACGCTGCACTGAATCGTTATCCTGATCCGCAAGCAAAACAACTTTGTGATGCGATACGTCAGCATGAGAAAATAGATAACAAGTTTTCCATTCTTCTTGGTAATGGTTCCGATGAAATTATTCAAATGATTATCATGGCTCTGGCTAAGCCGAATGCAAAAGTATTAGCGCCCGAGCCAAGTTTTGTCATGTACAAAATGATTGCAAAACTGTGCAATGTGGAATTCGTCGGTATCGATTTGAATGAAGATTTTAGTTTGAATATGCCAGCGATGCTGCAGGCCATTGAGGAGCATCAACCTGCTGTGGTTTTTCTCGCTTATCCAAATAATCCCACAGGTAACCTTTTTTCCCGCGAGCAAGTGGAGCAAATTATTCAGGCGAGCCATGGTTTGGTTGTCATTGATGAAGCTTACACTGCTTTTGCCAGTGATAGTTTGATTGATTGGCTCGATGTTTATGATCATATGCTTCTGATGCGTACGTATTCAAAAACTGGATTGGCTGGTTTGCGTTTAGGTTATTTGATTGGTCAGGCCGCGTGGTTGAATGAATTTGATAAGGTTCGTTTGCCTTATAATATTAATGTCTTGACCCAAGCGACGGTGTGTTTTGCCTTGCAGCATGCCAATGTTTTGCAGCAGCAAACACAAAATTTAAAACAAAGTCGCGAGCAATTAGCAGCAGTGCTTGCCAATACAGCGGGTGTGACCGTGTTTCCCTCCGAAGCAAATTTTATCAGTTTCAGGGTAGATGCAGGGGCCGCTGATGAAATCTTTGAAGCATTAAAAGCGCAGAAAGTATTGATTAAAAATCTTTCGGCTGGACACAAGTTATTACGTGATTGTTTGCGTGTAACCGTTGGAACGGATGAAGAAAATGAATTGTTTATTCAGGCTTTAAAACAAACCTTAGCCAAGGCTGCTTAAGGAGTGACACATGAGTGCACGTAGCGCAAGCGTAAAACGCGATACTTTAGAAACGCAAATTCAAGTGAGCATCGACTTGGATGGTACTGGCCAAGCAAAATTTGACACGGGCGTTGCTTTTCTTGAACATATGCTCGATCAAATCGCACGCCATGGTTTGATTGATATCGATATTCTGGCAAAAGGCGATTTGCATATTGATGCGCACCATACGGTTGAGGATATTGGCATTACTTTAGGTCAGGCGTTTAAGCAAGCCTTGGGGGATAAAAAAGGAATTTTTCGTTATGGTCATGCCTATGTGCCCTTAGATGAAGCCTTGAGTCGGGTGGTTATCGATTTCTCCGGGCGGCCCGGTTTGGAATTTCATGCGGATTTTCCGAAGGCCGCCATTGGAAGTTTTGAAGTGGAATTGTTTTACGAGTTTTTCCAAGGCTTTGTTAATCATGCGCAAGCGACATTGCATATTGATTGTATACGTGGACGCAATGCACATCATATTGCCGAAACCATTTTTAAAGCCTTTGGTCGAGCCCTACGCATGGCGGTAAGTCAGGATGAGCGCATGGCCAACGTGATCCCGTCCACCAAAGGAAGTTTGTAGGTTAGCCATATGCAAACTATCGCAATTATTGATTATGGAATGGGTAACTTGCATTCAGCTGCAAAGGCATTTGAGCATGTGGCTGGCAATGCCAAAATTATTGTAACTCATGAAGCGGAAAAAATTTTAAAAGCCGATCGTGTGGTGTTGCCAGGTGTGGGTGCTATTCGTGATTGCATTGCTGAAATAAAACGTTTAGGCGTAGATAAAGTTGTCGCCGAATGCATTCAATCCAAGCCTTTTTTAGGCGTGTGTGTCGGCATGCAAGCACTGATGAGTTTTAGTGAAGAGAATAATGGAACTGAGTGTTTGAATTTTTTCTCTGGTGAAGTGAAATTTTTTGGTACAAATTTACATGATTCACACGGTGAACGACTGAAAATTCCGCATATGGGCTGGAATCAAGTGCAACAAAAAAGCAATCATCCATTATGGCGTGATATTAAACAGTCGAGTCGTTTCTATTTCGTGCATAGCTATTATGTGCAAGCAGCGGAGCAAAGCGTGGTGCAAGGAGAATGTGAATATGGTTTGCCATTTGCGGCAGCCATTGGTCGTGATAATGTTTTTGCAGTGCAATTCCATCCGGAAAAAAGTGCGCATGCGGGATTACAGTTATTGCAAAACTTTAGTCAATGGAATGGTGATGGTGTTTAACCGGGTGTTGGACAGCGTCCACAAACAATTTGAGGAAGGCAAATGATAATTATTCCAGCGATTGATTTAAAAGATGGTAAATGTGTTCGTCTACGTCAAGGCGATATGGAAGATTCAACTATCTATGGTGAAGATCCTGTTGAAATGGCAGCACGTTGGGTTGAAGCTGGCGCTCGTCGCTTGCACCTGGTTGACCTGAACGGCGCGTTTGCAGGTAAACCAGTGAATGGTGCGGCAATAGAAGCGATTGCAAAAGCGTTTCCCGACGTTCCCATTCAAGTGGGCGGCGGCATCCGTGATGAAGATACGGTACAAACCTATTTAGATTTGGGTGTGCAGTACGTAATTATTGGCACCAAAGCAATCAATGCACCGCATTTTGTCGAAGACTTGTGTTTGGAGTTTCCTAGTCATGTAATTGTTGGGCTGGATGCTAAAGATGGTAAAGTTGCAATCGACGGTTGGTCGAAATTATCGAATCATGATGTTATTGATATGGCGCAGCGTTTTGAGTCCATGGGTGTTGAAGCCATAGTTTATACCGATATTGGTCGCGATGGCATGTTAAACGGCGTAAATATTGAATCAACGGTAGCATTGGCACAGGCCATACGTATTCCTGTTATTGCATCGGGTGGTATTACTAACATTGAAGACGTAAAAGCGGTTTGCGCAGTCGAAGATGAAGGTATTATGGGTGCAATTACTGGTCGTGCAATTTATGAGGGTACTTTGGATTTTGCTGAAGCGCAGCGACTAGCTGACGAGCTCACAGGGAATTAATATGGGCTTAGCTAAACGCATCATTCCTTGTCTTGATGTCGATAACGGGCGCGTAGTCAAAGGTGTGCAGTTTGTTGATATTCGTGATGCGGGTGACCCAATCGAAGTGGCACGTCGCTATGACGAACAAGGTGCTGATGAAATCACCTTTCTTGATATTACTGCTAGTGCCCATGATCGTGAAACCATGGTGCATGTAGTCGAAGCTGTGGCTAGTCAGGTTTTCATTCCGTTGACTGTCGGTGGTGGTATTCGCACGGTTGACGATGTGCGTCGTATGTTGAATGCCGGCGCGGATAAAGTTTCAATTAATACCGCAGCAGTATTCAATCCCGACTTCGTGCGCGAAGCCTCGGAAAAATTTGGCGCACAATGTATTGTTGTTGCCATTGATGCAAAACGAGTTAGTGCTGAAAATGAAGCGCCACGTTGGGAAATTTTTACCCACGGTGGACGCAAGCCCACAGGTATTGATGCCATTGAATGGGCGAAAAAAATGGTGCAGCTAGGTGCAGGCGAAATCCTACTAACCTCAATGGATCGCGACGGTACACGTGAAGGTTTTGATTTGGCTTTGACGCGTGCGATTAGCGATGCTGTGACAGTGCCCGTGATTGCATCGGGAGGCGTTGGTAGTTTGCAGCATTTGGCAGCAGGTGTCACCGAAGGTAAGGCAGACGCTGTGCTAGCGGCCAGTATTTTTCATTTTGGTGAGCATACGGTTGCTCAAGCTAAGGCGGTGATGGCACAAGCCGGTATAGAGGTTCGAGATGAGTGAGGCTTGGTTGGATGCGATTAAATGGGACACGCATGGTTTGATTCCTGCGATTGCCCAGGATGAAAAAACAGGCCAAGTACTCATGCTAGCCTGGATGAATCGCGAGGCTTTGTCGCTCACAGTCAAAGAGCAACGTGCAATATATTGGTCACGTTCACGCAACAAATTATGGCGAAAAGGCGAAGAATCTGGTCATGTGCAAACGTTAAAAGATATTCGTTTGGACTGCGATAACGATGTTATTCTTATGCAAGTGGAACAAATCGGTGGGATTGCCTGCCATACGGGACGCCAGCATTGCTTTTTTCAAGCCTTGGAAAACCAACAATGGCGGCCTGTAGATGCAATAATTAAAGACCCACACGAGATCTATCAAAAATGAGTGAAGACATACTCAACAAAGTGGCAGCAAGTTTAGAGCAGCGCAAGCAAGCTGACGCTTCGGAATCCTATGTAGCAAGCTTGTATGCAAAGGGATTGGACTCGATTTTAAAAAAAATTGGCGAAGAAGCAGCAGAGACCATCATGGCAGCTAAAGATGGTGAGGCAGACAAAATAATCTATGAGATCGCCGATTTGTGGTTTCATAGTTTGGTTTTATTGGCGCAACAAGGGCTTCATCCTGATCAGGTGTTAGCAGAGTTGGCGCGACGTTTTGGGGTATCGGGGCACGCAGAAAAAGCATCCCGATCTGAATAATTGGTAACAGTTTTTTCGCTTTGCAAGGGTTAACACCTTTTAGTTAAAAATAGGAGACTCCACATGGGTGGCATAAGTATTTGGCAATTAATCATTATTTTGGCAATTGTATTAGTTTTGTTTGGTGCGAAACGTTTGCGTACTTTGGGTTCTGATGTTGGTTCAGCCGTTAAAGGTTTTCGTAGCGCCATGAAAGAAGGCGAAGAGGAAGCCGCCAAAAAGGTTGAAGAAAAAGAAGCGAATCGTGTGATTGATGTCGAGATATCGGACGAGAAAAAACAAACTACAGAAAAAGAAAAAGACCGCGTGTAAAAGCGCTTTTGATGGAATAGGTGGTCAACTGTGTTTGATATTGGATTCTGGGAAATTACACTCATTGCGGTTATCGCCTTGATTGTTGTTGGGCCTGATCGTTTCCCAGGAATGGTGCGTACCCTAGGTTTGTGGTTAGGTCGGGCGCGCCAATTCGCTAGTAATGTTAAACACGAACTCGATATTGAAATGAATAAGGCCGAAGAGTTAAAGCATTTGCTGGAAGAGCAAAAAGAAATTGTTCAGCGACATGAGCTTATAGAAGAGGATTTTAATGAATCCTCTGATGATGCTAAACCTAAACCGATTCCAGCGAAAAATGCTAGTAACACGATTAAGGCAGAGATACCCGATCAGTCTATAGTCAATAAAAATGAAAAAGATGCGACTTCAGTTAGTTCAGGGAATGATAAGTCTCAATGATTTTCAAAAAGAAGCATAAAAAAACTTCAAATCTAAATGCCAATGATCAGCCGTTAGTCATGCACTTAATCGAACTGCGTGATCGTTTGTTGCGTATTGTCATGACTGTCATGGTCGTATTTCTTTGTTTGATTCCATTTGCAAATGATCTATACACGTTTTTAGCAGCACCGTTGCTAGCGCATATGCCCGACGGTGGTTCGATGATTGCGACTGAAGTGGCGTCACCTTTTTTAACGCCTTTCAAGCTCACGTTGGTGTTATCAATTTTCGTTTCTATGCCCATGTTGCTTTTTCAGATGTGGGCATTTATTGCGCCGGGTTTGTATCAGCACGAGCGTCGCATGATGTTCCCACTGATGTTTTCAAGCACATTTTTATTCTATGCTGGCGCGACTTTCGCTTATTTCGTGGTATTTCCATTGGTGTTTGGTTTCTTTACGAGTGTGGCACCTGAAGGTGTGGCGGTCATGACCGATATCGCGCGTTATCTGGATTTTGTGCTGAAAATGTTTTTTGCTTTTGGTTTAGCGTTTGAAGTGCCTATTGTGACTATTGTGTTGGTGTGGGCAGGTGTCACTACACCCGAAAAACTTTCCGGTGCACGACCTTATATTGTCGTTGCTGCATTTGTAATTGCTATGTTACTAACGCCGCCCGATGTGATATCGCAAACGCTGTTGGCGGTGCCGATGCTCTTTCTATTTGAGCTGGGTTTATTTTTCTCTAAGTTATTTGTGAAAAACAAAAAAGAACGAGAAAAAGCCGAAGAAGAAGAGTTAAGTGAAGAATTGAAAACCCAGCCTGCCGCTGAAAATGAAAATGCAGAAAATCCTGATGTAACCGAATTTGTACATGACGACATTGATATCGAACAAGCGTTTGACGAGGCAGAAGCGCAATTAGATGCGCTTGACAAGCCAACGCCAAAAGACTGAATTTCCCTTTTAATTTTTACGACTAATCCAATGTTTATTGCCATTTCTTAGTGCTGATGTTGCGCATCTTTTTGTCTATTTTCCAACAAATTAAAGTTTTAATACCACTTGCCGAAGCGCTATTATAATTGTTCTTGGAGTGATTCCAGCATGCATTTAAGCATTAAAAATAAACTATTAATTCTTGCAGGCTTAATGGTGTTGAGCATGATTGCACTTGTCGTTATGGCGGATTACACCAATAACAAAACTGTCAGCCTAAAAGACACTATCCAATCAATCACTAAGTTAGAAGCAGAAATGTTAATGCTACGGCGCAACGAAAAAGATTTTCTCGCACGTAAAGATTTAAAATATCAGGCCGAATTCGAGAAGAATTTTGGCATAATGCAGCTGGAAGTTGCCCGTTTGGATGGCCTTTTATACGAAAATGGTTTCGATCAAAGCAAGTCCGCATCACTAGCACAAATTACAAATCAATATTACCAAATTTTCAATAAGCTTATCGCGAAGCAGCAAGAAATCGGGCTTAATTCAAAAGATGGTTTGTATGGTGGCTTAAGAGATACGGTTCACATTGCAGAAAAAGCAATTAAAGCGACCAAGCAACAAGCGTTGTTAGTAAACATGTTAATGCTGCGGCGTAATGAGAAAGATTTTATGTTGCGTCGTGATGAAAAATACTTAGGGAAATTTGATAAAAACTTTACCATTTTAGAAAAAAATATTCTGCGATCTAAATTGAGTCCGGGGGATCGTGAAGATATTAAAAAAGCTATGGATCTGTATCGGTCCCAGTTCTTATCCTTAGTCGAGGCCGAGAAACAAAAAGGGCTTGATAGTAAATCCGGTGTAATGGGTGAGATGCGCAATACTGTTCACAAAACCGAAACGTTACTTGCGGAACTACACGCTGAAGTTCAAAATGAATCAGATTCCAGTTTGACTGAATTAAACAAACTAAGTTTACTGTTCACTGTGATTGTTTCAAGCATAATGGTGGCTTTTGTTCTGTGGATTGTTAAAACAATAGTTACGCCTCTGATCACGATGCGAGATGCTGCTATCGATTTGCATCAGGGCGAGGGTGATCTAACATTACGTTTACCTGATTTTGGTCACGACGAAATTGGTGAAACAGCCGAAGCATTTAATGGCTTTGTAGATAAAATTCAAAAAGTACTGCTTGATGTGTTCACGGGCGTATCCGAGTCGGCCTTGGCTTCAAGGCAAGTGACCGACACTGCGCAGATGTTAAGTGATGGTGCATCGCAGCAAGCAGCTAGCGTGGAAGAAACTAGTGCATCATTAGAGCAAATGTCTGCGATGATAGATCACAACTCCGAGAACGCACAGCAAACAAATAGAATGGCAGAGGACGCGGCCCAAAAAGCGGCTGATGGTGGATCTGCAGTAAGTGACACGGTTGGCGCGATGCGTAAAATCGCCGACCGAATTTCTTTGATTGAAGATATTGCTTATAAAACCAATCTACTGGCGCTTAACGCTGCTATTGAAGCAGCTCGCGCCGGTGAGCACGGTCGGGGTTTTGCGGTTGTAGCGGATGAAGTGCGAAAATTAGCTGAGCGTTCACAAGTGTCGGCGCAAGAGATAAGTGAGCTTACCCAGGAGAGTGTTGCAGTTGCGGAAAAGGCAGGTAAACTGCTATTAGAAATTGTTCCAGGTATTCAGCATACGGCGGAGCTCGTGCAGGAAATTTCTCATAGCTCAAATGAGCAAAGTTCAGGCGTAGCTCAAGTGAATATGGCAGTATCGCAACTTGATAAAGTTGCACAGCAAACCGCTGCATCAGCTGAAGAGTTAACATCTACCGCAGAAAAGTTAAGCGCACAATCCCAATCCTTGCAAAACACTATTTCGTTTTTTAAATTGCAGTAGAGAATTGAGCGCCGGTTACGCGAAAATGTTGGCTTAAATCTTTTGCGCTAAAACTATGAGAATAAGAGGCTTCAGTGAAAAGTTCACTGATCAGTGAAGCCTGATTCCAGCCATGCTCAAATAACAAATAGCCACTTGGTTTTAAAAAATGTTTTGCCTCTCGGATTATTTGACTGATGTCATCCAAGCCGAATTTGCCACTACATAAAGCTTGTATTGGCTCGTAGTCTAATTTGTCTAAGTGTGGATCTGCTTCAGCAATATAGGGTGGATTCGATACGATCAAATCAAATACCTGTAGCTCAAGTTCACTAAACCAGTCGCTAACTAAAAACTCAATATTGTTAATTCCCAGTCGTGCTGCATTACTTTTTGCGACATTAAGTGCGGCTTGTGAATTATCGACAGCTGTGATCTTGCAAAGAGGGCGTTCGCTGGCAATGGCTAAAGCAATTGCACCAGAACCCGTGCCCAGATCCAAAATACTCAGCGACTTATTTGAGGGAATTAATGTTAGGGCTTGCTCAACTAGGACTTCGGTTTCCGGGCGTGGGATTAAGGTGTTACGAGTGACTTCTAGTTGCAACGACCAAAATTCTTGAACACCGGTAATATAGGCGAGCGGTTCACCTTGTTGTCGCCTTTGTATAAGCGCTTCATATTGCGCTATTGTATCGTTTTTAACTATTTGCTCTGGCCAGGTGAATAGAAAACTGCGTTGTTTTTGCAGCAGCCAGGCTAATAATACATCGGCATCTAGCCGTGGGCTATCTGAGCAACTAGCAAGCTTTTCATAGGCCACTGCTAAAAGTTGTTGAATACTGAAAGGATTTCTATTGCTCATTCAATGCGGCAAGTTGTTCAGCCTGGTGTTCATTAATTAATGGGTCAATCACTTGATCTAGCTCACCTTCCATAATGGCATCGAGCTTGTATAAGGTTAAATTAATACGGTGATCGGTCATGCGGCCTTGGGGGAAATTATAAGTGCGAATGCGTTCAGAGCGATCACCGCTACCGACCAAGCTTTTACGTGTAGCCGCTTGCTCTTGAGCTTGTTTATCTTGTTCTGCTTGCAATAAACGCGCTTGCAAGACTGACATGGCTTTGGCTTTATTTTTATGCTGCGAGCGTTCATCTTGGCACTCGACAACGACGCCCGTGGGCAAGTGAGTGATTCGAATAGCTGAGTCTGTTTTGTTAACATGCTGACCGCCGGCGCCTGATGCACGGAAGGTATCGATTTTTAAATCATTGGGATTGATATCAATTTGTTCGACGTCGTCAACTTCCGCCATGATGGCGACGGTGCAGGCTGAGGTATGTACCCGGCCTTGAGCTTCAGTTTCAGGAACACGTTGTACCCGATGGGCGCCTGATTCAAATTTAAGTTTTGAATAAACGCCTTTGCCAATGATGCGCACAATAATTTCTTTGTAACCACCATGTTCGCCTAAGCTTTCACTGATGAGTTCCACTTGCCAACGTTGCCGCTCAGCATATCGGCTATACATGCGGTATAAGTCACCGGCAAAAATTGCAGCTTCATCTCCACCCGTACCTGCACGAATTTCCAAAAAGATGTTATTGTTGTCACGGGGATCTTTAGGTAATAACAACTTTTGCAATTCGATTTGCAAGTCTTCTTTGCGGGCTTCAGCGCTTTTTATTTCATCATAGGCCATGGCGCGCATTTCAGCATCGTCTTCATCCATCATGGCTTGGGCAGTCTCAATATCGTCTTCCGCCGTTTGATATTGTTTAAAACAATCGGCCACAGGGGTCAGTTGTGAATACTCCATGGACAAATCGCGAAATTTGTTTTGGTTGTTAATCACATCGGGGTCCGCAAGCAGGGCGCTAATTTCTTGCACGCGTTCGCTAATTCTTTCGAGTTTGTTAAATAGTGTTTTATTCACGTTGGGTCGTCAGACTTTTTAAGATCAAATAATTCTTCGGCGGCGCGCATTAAATTGTTTTCGCCATCAATACTGGCTTGACGTAAGCGCGATGTAGGTGCATGTAAAAGTTTATTAGCAAAATTATGCGCGAAGCGTTTTAAGGCTTCCTCCGGAGTCATACCATTTTGCAATTGGCGTAAAGCTTTTTCAAGTTCAACTTGGCGGATTTCATCGGTTTGTTGGCGAAATTGTTGGATCATAGAAACGCTGCTACGCGACTGTATCCAGCCCATGAACTGGCTGACTTGGTTCTCAATAATGTCCTCCGCCTGTGCCGCAGCCTCTCGCCGGGTTTTTAATCCCTCTTCAATAATATCTTTTAAGTCATCTACTGTGTAGAGATAAACATCCGCAAGCTGGCCAACCTCGGGCTCAATATCGCGGGGTACCGCAATGTCTACCATGAGCATAGGTCGATGCTTTCGTTTTTTAATCGCTCGCTCAACGCTACCTTTACCTAAAATGGGTAAGGGGCTGGCAGTGGATGATATGACAATATCGGCGTCAGCCAAGTGCTCGGGTATATCCTGCAAGGCCATGGCAAAACCGCCAACTTCCTCGACTAACTTATGGGCCCGCTCGACGGTACGGTTAGCAATCATTAAATGACCAATCCCTGCTTCTTTTAAATGGCGTGCCGTGAGCTCAATAGTCTCTCCCGCGCCGATCAAAAGTGCAGTTTGTTTTTCGAATGATGCAAATATCTGTTTCGCTAGATTGACCGCTGCAAATGCCACGGAGACTGGGCTGGAGCCTATGGCGGTATCAGTCCGCACTTGTTTGGCGACATTAAATGTATGTTGACACAGACGGTTCAGGACAGCACCAATGGCGCCCGCTTCACTGGCTTCTTTGTAAGCCGATTTAACCTGGCCGAGAATTTGCGGTTCACCGAGCACCAAGGAGTCCAGGCCGCTAGCGACGCGTAATAAATGACGTACTGCCTCATTGTCCGGGTGGGTGTAGATGAAAGGTTTGATTTCCTCACTTGGTAAGTGGTGATAATTGGAAAACCAATCTTCTACTGTTTGCCCATTGTCATTGATATAACAGTATAATTCTGTGCGATTACAAGTCGATAGGATAGCAGCCTCTTTAACATCTGGCTGCGAGGTAAGTTCTTTTAAGGCCGCTTGTAGACGTTCAGGCGCGAACGCAACCCGTTCCCGGATATCAACAGGAGCTGTTTTATGGTTTATTCCGAACGCTAATAGCCGCATATGTTTGTTAGAGTCTACTTTTTTGCCAAGTTTTCGGCGAACTCGCAATTTTCTTTTATGCGCGGAAGAATTACAAGAGATTCCGGTAAAATCATGGTCTTAAATAGGCGATAAAGAACGAAGATGGTATATTCTCATTAAGACCTAGTCTATATTAAGGCCTCGAAATTGGAGCACGCATGGATCGTATTACAGTTTTACTCATTATCATTATAACTAGCTTAATTTCGGCCTGTGCCACTACTAGCCAGCCTAAAACATCTGAGATATCAATTGGTAATCCAGGTGACTATAAGTTTTCGGAACCCCATGTAAATGTCATGTATGACCTGATGGTGGCTGAACTCGCAGCTCAACGCGGCATGTCTGAGCTTGCTGTAAAATACTATCTCAGTGCTGCCCGCGCCAGCCGTGATCCAGAAGTTGCTGAGCGTGCGGTACGAATAGCCAATGTGGCCAATCACAAACAAGAGGCAATGGAAGCAGCTCGTATCTGGGTGGAAGCTGAGCCTGACAATATTGATGCTAGCCGCATGTTGGCCTTTCTTTACCTAAATAATGGTCAATATGAGAAAGCCAAGGAAGAATTGAAAACCATTCTTGCGGCTGGCCCCGATAAGCGTGCGCGTACCTTCTTATTTCTCAGCACCTTGATGCATCGCGAAGTGCCACCTGAGCCTTCTTATGAGGTCATTCTTTATTTAACCGATCTTTATCCCGACTTGCCCGAGGCGCAATATGTTGCGGCTAGCCTTGCATTAAGAGCCAACAAAGTAACTCAGGCTATGGACCACATTAAACTAGCACTGGGCCTGAAGCGTGAATGGTCGGAAGCAGTGGTTTTACGTGCGCGCATTGTGCAAATGCAGGACGGAGTTGATGCCGCCTTGGAATACCTGCATAACTATCTCAAAGTCTATCCACAAAAAGACGATGTGCGTTTAACCTATGCGCGTGCCCTAGTGGAAGCCCGCCGTCTCAAAGATGCGCGTAGTCAGTTTGAAGTGCTTGCAGTGAAAATGCCTGATAATGAAGATGTGTTATTTGCTCTAGCCATGTTGTCTATGCAATTCCAGCAGTTAGAAGAAGCTGAAGGTTATTTAAGTCAACTCGTAGATTTAGGCAAACGTACGCCACAAATTGCTTTTTATTTAGGACAAATTTCTGAGCGTAAAAAGCGTGATGATGTGGCCATGGAATGGTATTCCTCAATTTTAAGTGGCGAGTATTTGTTTGATGCTCAGTTGCGTATCGGGGCTATTATTGCGCGCATGAGTTCAATCGAAGAAGCGCAAAAACATTTAAGCCAAGTTAAAGCGAATTCAATTGATGATCAACGTGAATTGATATTGTTTGAAGGTCAGCTTTTACGTGACCAGAAAAAATATAAACAAGTATTTGAGTTATATGGCAATGCGCTGAATAAAAAAGCGTTTAAAAACGATAATGACATTCTTTACGAACGTGCGCTTATCGCTGAACATATAGGTAAAGTGGATTTAGCCATTAAAGACTTGGAGCTAGTCGTTAAGCAACAGCCGGAAAACGCAGCTGCGCTTAATGCATTAGGTTATACATTAGCGGATCGTACGAAACGCTTTGATGAAGCCTATGCCTATGTGAAAAAGGCCATGGACCTAGAGCCGGATGATCCTGCAATTATGGATAGCATGGGTTGGGTGCATTATCGCCGGGGTGAACATGACGAAGCTTTAAAATATTTAGCCAAGGCTATGGAAATATTGCAGGACGGAGAAGTAGCCGCTCATTATGGTGAGGTGTTATGGAGCATGGGTCAACAAGATAAAGCACGTGAAGTTTGGGATAAGGCCCTGAAGGACTTTGGCGATAATGATGTTTTGCGTGAAACCTTGGAACGATATAAATAGTGAGATACTTGGCTGTATTCGCGCTAATTTTAGTTAGTGCATGTTCCAGTCTTCCTTTTCAAAAAAAGTCGTCCTTACCTGTTGAATGGCAGCAGCGTGCTAGTCAGTTGCAACAATTTCCAAATTGGCAGATTGAGGCGCGTTTTGCTGCAGTTAATGGTGATGAAGCTTGGAATGGACAAATCATCTGGCGACAAACGGCATCCCACTATTTGATTGATATTACGGGTCCATTGAATCAAGGTGCAGTTCGTATTATTGGTAACCCGGAAGGTGCTGAATTGCGCTTGTCTGATGATGAACAATATTTCGATGTGGATGCAGAGCGCTTACTGCACCGACACACTGGCATGCATTTGCCGGTCAATGCATTGAATTTTTGGTTGCGGGCACAAATTGATCCGCGTTCCAAAGCGCAAAATATGCATTTTGATGAACAAAACCAATTGCGCAGTTTTTCTCAAGCGAAGTGGGAGATTGAATACAAGCGTTATACTCAAATTGAAAACCTACAAATGCCGAATAAAATCTTTTTACGCCATCCTGAATATCAAGTGCGAATAGTCATTAAGGACTGGAAACTATTCGTATAGAATAGGCCGCAATAACAATGGTTGAAATGTGCTGATGAAATTAACGGAAATACTAAAAAAAAGTTTAAGCATGACACTTATCTGCAGTGTGTCCGCATGTGCAACTGTCGCGAATAGTGATTTTGTAGAAATTCCTGTAACCACCTATCCTTCGAACGCAACCCTGCATATTGATGGGCGAGTTTATAAAAGTCCGGCAATTGTGCAAGTGAAGCGTGGCAGCGGCAACAAAATTTTAAATATTAGTAGTGAAGGTTATGGTTCCACCGACGTTATTCTAAAACAGTCATATGATATTTGGATGTTAGCAAACTTTGGTTTTAGTAGTTTGTTTTTTGTTGGAATGATAGTCGACTTAATTTCAGGTGATGGATACGATATTGAACCTGAAATAGTCAATGTTAATTTGACAAATAATCAAAGCGGGCAAACACAGCAAACAAGTATGCAAATGAATGCAAAAAAATCACAGGCTTTACCGCTTAGAATTCAAACGCATTTTGAAAATTCGACTTGGTTTCCGTTGCCTGAAAATGAAATGGAAGCTGCGATCAGAGATAGTTTATTGGAAAAACTCAGCGAATCGGGGCAATTTACCTTTGTCGAAAGTGAGCGAAACGGTGATGAGCCAGAGGTCGGAGTTTTGAAAATAGAAATGTCATTGATCGAGTCAATTCAAACCATCAAAGTAACAACTAAGTTGCAAATTCCTGGGGGAGCGACACATATCGAGACAGAAAGTGACTCTTTGGCTGATAAATCTCGTAAGGAAATATACGATATTTTTAGATCTTTAGGTGAGAACGCGGGTTCAAAATTAAAAAATAAAACGATGTAAGTCATGACTGAAACATTTTCAATACCCTGGCCTGCACCAGCCAAACTTAATTTGTTTTTACATATCACCGGACGTCGCGAGGATGGTTATCATCTATTGCAGACCATTTTTCAATTTGTCGACTATTGTGACCAGCTCTATTTTGATCTACGTGTGGATAAGCAGATTCGGCATTTGAATCCGCTACCAGGTGTCGAGCCTGGATCAGATCTGGTGGTTCGCGCCGCACGCTTATTACAGCAGACGACTGCCTGCAGCCAAGGGGCGGATATTCGCATTGAAAAAAATTTACCCATGGGGGGTGGTTTAGGTGGCGGTAGTTCCGATGCGGCGACCACTTTGCTTGCTTTGAACCAGCTTTGGCAAACAGGCCTACAAATAGAACAACTAGCCGCGCTAGGTTTGCAGCTCGGAGCCGATGTGCCCATATTCATTTATGGCCATGCCGCCTGGGCAGAGGGGATTGGCGAACAAATCACAGTAGTCAATCCGCCGGAGCCATGGTATGTGATTATTACTCCCCCAGTACACGTCGATACAGGCAAGATTTTTTCTTCAGAGCAATTGACACGCGACCAACAAGCCATCAAAATACGCGATTCTTTGAACGGGCAAATGACAAATATTTGTCAGCCCTTGGTGGAACAGCTTTATCCACCAGTAGCAGCGGCGATTGAGGCATTATCTGCTTATTCGCCAGCACGGATGACGGGTACTGGCGCTTGTGTTTTTGCCAGCTTCGAGAGCCAAAAAGCGGCTCAATCTGTGCTTGAAAAACTATCGCCACAATGGCAAGGTGTGGTTGCTAAAGCTTTAAATATCAGCCCCTTGCAGGCAAGATTAGCGGCTGAACAGTCACCGATCAAAGAGAAATAAATATTTATTGGGGTGTCGCCAAGCGGTAAGGCACAGGGTTTTGATCCCTGCATTCCCAGGTTCGAATCCTGGCACCCCAGCCATTTTCCGGGTGGTTGTCCAATAAAACAAACCACCCATCTGTTTGTTTCCAGGAGCAAGACAGTGACCGATGGTCCTATGATGGTTTTTTCGGGCAATGCCCATCCTCGGCTAGCCGGGGAAATTGCGCATTTCCTAAACCTCAAACTGGGCCGGGCGCAAGTAGGCCGTTTTAGTGACGGTGAAGTCGCTGTAGAGATTATGGACAATGTGCGTGGTAAAGATGTATTCATCGTGCAACCCACCTGCGCTCCCTCAAACGACAATATAATGGAATTACTGGTCATGGTTGACGCCATGCGCCGTGCATCGGCCGAGCGTGTGACCGCAGTGATCCCTTATTATGGTTATTCGCGTCAGGATCGACGCACCCGTTCGGCACGGGTACCCATTACTGCGAAAGTAGTGGCGAATATGATTCAAAGCGTGGGTACGGATCGAGTGTTGACCTTAGATTTACACGCTGATCAGATCCAAGGCTTTTTTGATTTGCCGGTGGACAACGTTTATGCCTCGCCGATTTTATTAGGTGATATTTGGCGGCAAAAATATCCAGACCCGATGGTGGTCTCACCTGATGTAGGTGGTGTGGTACGTGCGCGGGCTTTGGCTAAACGCTTAGGTGATGCGGATTTGGCGATTATCGATAAACGTCGTCCACGCCCTAATGAAGCCAAGGTCATGCATATCATCGGTGATGTTCGCGATCGCACCTGCGTATTGATTGACGACTTGGTCGACACCGCAGGAACACTATGCCAAGCGGCCGGCGCTTTAAAAGACCGTGGCGCTGAGCGTGTAGTTGCTTATTGCACCCATGCGATTTTATCGGGTAAGGCCATAGAAAATATTACTAACTCACAATTGGATGAGTTAGTCGTAACGGACACGGTGCCGTTGCGCGAAGAAGCGCAACAATGCAGTCAAATTAGGCAATTAAGCATTGCAGAAATGCTGGCGGAAACCATGCGCCGAATTCACTCGGGTGAATCGGTGAGTTCGTTGTTTATAGATTAGAACTTATATTTAAATGGTTTGATGCCATTTATTCGAATTGAAACATGAGCTCGACTCAGTTTGCATTGTAAGATGCTGTTTCGCTAGAAGCGCGAAGCTTGAATTTGATGTGGTTCTTACCTCAGCGGAGCATAAACCAAGCAGCCGCTGAGGTACTTCGGTTTCGGCCTTTCTGTCCTATAGGGTGGAAGTATGCGAAGCCGTGATCAGAGCGATAGTGTAGGAAATACTTTATGAAACGCATTAGCGGTTCTAAAGTGTTCCGATGCGGCAAAAATGATTAGATTCATTTTCGAATGATGCAGACAACTCGCCGAAACAAAAAACGTTTCGGTTCAAACAGGTCTGCTAAGAACATACGAAAATAAATTCATGCTAGCGCCTAAGTCGCGGATCCTGTAGTGAGAGCCGTGACGGACTTTAGAAGCTTTTAGCACTCGGTGATATTCGAGTGTTTTGGTGCATAAGAACTTGGTCGCGGGTTTTTATGTTTTTTTGTTATTAGGAGAAGTAAAAAATGAGTGACTTTATAATTGAAGCACAAGTTCGCAACGATTTGGGGAAAGGTGCGAGCCGCCGCCTACGTCGCGAAGAAAAGGTTCCTGCCGTTATTTACGGTGGTGAGCAAGATCCAGTTTCTTTAACCTTGAGCCATTCGGCGATGCTTAAAGGACTAGAAAGTGAAGCGTTTTATTCATCTGTTTTGACTGTCAAGATTGACGGTAAAGCAGAAAAAGCGATTTTACGTGATTTGCAACGCCATGCGTTCAAACCCAAACTTTTACACGTTGATTTTCAGCGCGTAAGTGAAAAAGAAAAACTTCATATGCAAGTACCTTTGCATTTTATTGGTGAAGAAACTGCGCCGGGTGTTAAAGCCGGTGGTATGGTTCAGCACACCATGAACGACGTTGAAGTATCTTGTTTGGCTAAAGATCTACCCGAATTTATCGAAGTTGATGTTTCAGGTTTAGAGCTAGAAGGCGTTATTCACATTAGTGATTTGAAATTACCTGCTGGTGTTGAGTCGGTAGCACTTTCGCATGGCGAAGATCATGATTTGCCAGTTGTTGCTATTCACAAAACACGCGGTGGAAGCGCTGATGATGCTGGTGCTGAAGCCGAAGGCGGTGAAGAAGGCGGCGAAGCCTAAGCTTATTGCTTATGTTTAGTGGCATTAAATTGATTGTTGGTTTGGGTAATCCCGGCCAAGAGTACGACCGGACCCGGCATAACGCCGGGTTTTGGTTTTTAGATGAGGTCGCGCGCGATTGCGGTGTAAGTTTAAAACCAGATGCAAAAACTAAGGCCGATCTTGCTACAGCGTCAATAGCAGGCGAGCAAGTGCGATTATTAAAACCTATGACGTTTATGAATCGCAGTGGTTTTTCGGTTGCGACCTTAGCACGATTTTATAAAATCCAGGTTGAGGAGATTCTAGTTGCTCATGATGAATTGGATTTTGAGGCGGGTAAAGCACGCTTAAAAAAAGGCGGTGGTCACGGCGGACATAATGGATTGCGTGATATTATTGCTCAGCTTGGCAATCAAAAAGATTTTTTACGCTTGCGCATTGGTATCGGTCATCCTGGCGTGAGTCATTTAGTCAGCAACTATGTGCTCAATAAAGCTCCGCAAGCTGAACAACAGTTAATCGAAAACAGTTTGTTAGATTGTGCACGTGTAGTGCCGATGCTGGTGCAAGGTGAATTGCAAAATGCCATGCATCGATTGCATAGTGATTAATTTTGGGTGTGAACGTTTCTCGTAAACTTCCGATTATCAGTTTGAGTAACGTTAACAAAAAGAACATGCCTTCTGCCGTTAAGCGAGGGTTGGAATGAGAGCGATTTTATTTTGCTCTCATTCAATAAAGACAAGGAACAAACACCATGGGATTTAAATGTGGCATTGTCGGTTTACCAAATGTTGGCAAATCAACGCTGTTTAATGCCTTAACCAAGGCTGGCATTGAATCAGCGAATTATCCATTTTGCACCATCGAACCTAATGTGGGTGTGGTTCCTATGCCAGACAAACGGTTGGATACGCTGGCTGAAATCGTCAAGCCGCAAAAAGTGATTCCCACGGCCATGGAATTTGTTGATATTGCAGGGCTAGTTGCGGGTGCATCCAAGGGGGAAGGTCTGGGCAATAAATTCTTAGCGAATATTCGTGAAACTCAAGCCATTGCACATGTGGTGCGATGCTTCGAGGATGATGACATCACACACGTTTCTGGTGGCGTCGATCCCATTCGTGATATTGAAGTGATCAATACAGAACTCGCCTTAGCAGATTTAGATACCGTGGAAAAAAGTTTGAACCGTGTGGCGCGGACTGCAAAAAGCGGCGACAAAACCGCAGTCAAACAAAAAACATTATTTGAAAAAATTCGTGATCATTTAGATGCGGGTCATCCTGCACGTTCACTTGAGTTATCTGATGACGAGCGTGAGTTGGTTAAAGAATTACATTTGCTCACGATCAAACCCACTATGTATATCGCCAATGTTGCCGAAGATGGTTTTGATGATAATCCGCACTTAACTAAAGTTATCGAGCTGGCAAAACAAGAAGGTGCAGTTGTGGTGCCGGTGTGCGCAGCAATTGAAGCTGAAATTGCTGAACTCGAAGATGAAGAAAAAGCGGATTTTCTCTCGGACCTCGGCTTAGAAGAGCCGGGTTTGAACCGTGTCATTGGCGCCGGTTATGAATTATTGGGTTTGCAGACCTATTTTACTGCCGGTGTTAAAGAAGTTCGTGCCTGGACAGTGAAAATAGGTGCCACCGCGCCCCAAGCTGCTGCGGTTATCCATACAGATTTCGAAAAAGGTTTTATTCGCGCAGAAACCGTCGCTTATGATGATTTTGTCAAATATAACGGCGAAGCAGGCGCCAAAGAGGCCGGAAAATGGCGTCTCGAAGGTAAAGATTATATTGTCCAGGATGGCGATGTTCTGCATTTTCGTTTTAATGTCTAAGTGATTGTTTTTTCTAAGGGTTGATGTTGTTTTTGGTGTAAGTAAGCGCTTATTACACTTGACAAACAGGTCCAATATCTGGACAATTCGCCCTCCCTATCGTGGCTATGTAGCTCAGCTGGTTAGAGCACATCACTCATAATGATGGGGTCCCCTGTTCGAATCAGGGCATAGCCACCATTTCTTTTTTTGTTCTCAGAAGCTTGTTTGGAAGATGACCCATAAAACGGCAAATCTGCCACTTTATGCTTTGAATTCCCGACCCTTGTTTTATGCTTGCAAAATGAAATCGACAATTCAGAAACCATGCGTTTCCGTTGGTGTGGCTGTGAAAAGTCCGTGCTCTAAATCCATATTGGCAGAATAGCTAAAAGATATTGTGCTTGTATTACATGGGTGACGAGTTATTGTACTAACAATTTAAACATGTACCGAGCTGGTCATGAAAATGTTAACACGGCGATTGTGCTACTCCGCTTTAATTGTCACGCTGTTTCTTGTAGCTTGTAGGCCAAATCCGGGAACGAGCTTCAAGCTATCCAATGCCTTTGAGTTATGCAATCTACAGGACTTAACCCTTGTCATTAAATCGGGTGATCTAATTGTTTTTTCCGACGCTAAAGACAGAAAGCTAGCCAGTACAGAAAACTTTTCCGATTGCTTGGTATTGGATAACAGCTCACACCCAAATTTTCTATATTTTTTCTCATATATCTATGACAACAAGCCTGACCTAACTGACAAAGACAAATTACAAGCAGGGCAATTTAAACGCGCACTGCTCCATGATGGTTTTGATTAACAAGAAACAAAAGATTTTTCGAAATTTATGGTATTCATTTGAAAGCAAGAGAAAAATAGATTTGTGGTCATTGTTTGCGATAAACGAGAGCGCTATTTCGTAAACATAGTTGCCAGCAATATAGAAACATCAATATTTAATAATTTAAAAGAATAAGAGGGTAAATAATGGCTCAGCTAGATTGAGAGGATGAAGTAAAAATCAAAGAAATCTTTTCACACTTCTGCGGTCTGAAAATTCAACGCTGGCGAATCAATGATAAAGTGTTTGTTGAATTAGTAAAACTCATTCAGTCATCCCGTGTTAGTACAGAAGCCATACATTCTGTGTCTAGACACAATTTTTTAGGAGAGTCTGTGCGCTGGTTGCTAAAAGAAATAAATAAAGCAGTTTTACGTTTTCTGACTGATAAAGAAAATATGAATTATGTGCTATGAATGCATGTTGCTGCATTGGCGAGAAAGCTTGCGGTTTTGATGGCAGTGAATGGATTGTGAACTTAAATACTATTTTGAACTGAAAATGAAAAATAGATCATTTTCGTCTGCCGCTAAGGGAGCACTCTTGCTTGCTGAAATGATAGCGGTTTTGTCCGGTGCCTAAATTGATGAGGCTTGTTTGATTTCTAGTGAAATGGCATCGACTGGCATTCAAAATTTATTGAGACTTATCAAGTTACCCATTTTCATTATTTAATAGATAGCAGGATTTGCTATCTACTCACTATATAATGTTTTGTGGTTGCAGAAGTAGCGAATGCCTGGGCGTTGTAGTTCGCGACCAAAGCCCGAGTGTTTGATGCCGCCAAATGGAATTCTTGGATCACTTCTGACAATGCTATTGATAAAAACCATTCCTGCATCAATTTCTTTGGCTAATGCTTTTGCATGCTGCTTGTTTTCACTCCATATACTGGCACCTAATCCAAAGCGCGTATTATTGGCAATGTGAATCGCATGTGTTTCGTCTTGTGCGCGAATTATAGTAGCTACAGGGCCGAAAAGTTCCTCATCATGAGCAGGGATGCCAGTGTGCACGTTATCCAGTATACAAGGAGGATAAAAAAAACCAGTGCTTGGCAGGTTTGAGTGTGTTGCAATAATTTTTGCACCTTCAGCAACACTGCTTTCGACCTGTGAGTTGATAAGCCCTACTAAATCCTTACGTGCCATTGGCCCAAGTTGGGTGTTTTGGTCCAAAGGATCGCCAAGTTTCAATTTTTTTACGGCTTGCGAAAATGATTGAATAAATTGCTCTGTGATAGCTGGTGTAAGAATAAATCGTTTGGCATTTATGCAGCTTTGTCCCGATGTGAAAAAGCGTGATGCGACGGCTGCATTGACTGTCTCGTTGATGGGCGCATCTTCAAGTACAATAAAAGGATCAGAGCCGCCTAGTTCAAGCAAGACGGGTTTTAGATTATGGCCCGCTAGTGCTGCAACTATGCGACCGGTGTTTTCACTTGCGGTGATCGCAACGCCTTTGATGACTGGGCTGGAAATAAGTTTCTCGATTTTGTCCGCACCAATTAACAAGCAGCGAAAAACAGTCTTAGCAAAACCGGCATCGCAAAATATTTGTTGTATAATTTGCGCCAATTGTGGGATGGATGAGGCATGTTTTAATAAAACAGTATTACCGGCGAGTAAGGTGGGTATAGCAAAACGAAATACTTGCCAAAATGGAAAATTCCAAGGCATGATGCCAAGTATGGTGCCTAGTGGTTGGTGTAATACATAAGCGTCGTTAAAGCCAATCACTTCATCTCTGAGGAATGCTTCCGCATGTTCAACATAATAGTCACAGGTCAATATGCACTTATCAATTTCCGCCAAGGATTCGTTAATGATTTTTCCCATGCCAGTAGAAATACTAGTAGCAAACTGGCGTTTATTCTGTCGAAGAAGTTTAGCGAGATTTTGCACTTTCTCCTGACGATTACATATTGATAATCGTCTCCAATGATCAAAGCCTGCATCTGCTTGTTGTAAAAACAGTTGTATTTGTGAATCATTATGAGCATCGACGGTATACTCAATCGTTTCCGTAAAAGGATTAATCTGCGTGAGCATTGACTTGTGAGTTCCTGTTAGAGGCTACTGTTTGCGCTAGTGTTAAGCGGGTGCTGCCCTTGAACGGTTGATATTTTTCAGCAAAAAATTGGGTGCAGACTTCATCAGCAAAAAACTGACCTTTTGTAGTTAAAAAATAACAAGTAGATGTCTCTGCAAGCATGTCTAGTTGTTTTAGAGTAGCAATTTGTGTCGAAAAATAATCTTTGAATTGTAATCCGGTTGTTTGATGAAATTGTTTCTTATCTACTACATCGTTCTTTAGTGGCAGAATGAAACTACGTCTAACAAGATCATCCAGGCTTTGCCTCATTTGTTGTTTGACTGGAAGTTGGTCTTTATCAAGCATAGCGTAATATTTTTCTAAATCGCTATCACTAATGTTCACTGAAAATGTTCCTTGAACCTGAGACCAGGCGGATACACCTACGCCAATAATGTCGTAAAGCTTCAAAAACCAATCGCGCAAATAATGAGAGGAACTATAGGAATTCTTGGAAAATATGCGGCGTTGAAACTCGTAAAAACCATGGGATTCAGAAATAATTTTACCTAAGGCCTTCATTAAAAATATATCATCTGCTTTGAGAAATTGCTCTGGATTTTTGTTTTGCATATTGACAATTCTGCCTTGTCTTGCACCAGTGGGTTTAATGCGTAGGCGGAACAATTGAAAGCCGTCAATATCGAGTGCTACTGCTTGTAGTAGTTGTTGTTCCCATTGTTTGATGGTTTGTCCAGGATAACCATAAATCAAATCAATATAAATATTATTAAAGCCGAGCTTGCGCATATTGGATAAGGCCTTGAGTGTGTCTTCGTGAGTATGCGAACGCCCCATTTGTTTGAGTATTTGATTATCAAACGATTGCACGCCGAGACTGATGCGATCGACGCCATAGTCTTTCATGACATTCAAACGATGAATGCCGCTAGCACCAATTAACGTGCCGGGTTCTGCTTCCACAGAAAATTGGCTACAAGCACTTAGGTCGTAATATTTGTGATAGGCTTGTAGCAGGGTTTCCATTTGTCGCGCCTCGGGATATGTAGGCGTGCCACCACCCCATAAAACCGATTGCAAGGCAATTGGTGTTGCGTCTGCATTTGCTTGTTGTTGTAGCTGCATTTCTTTAATTAAATATTGTATATAACGATCAACCTCATTGCTCTTGCTTTTGCTTTTGGTGATCCAGTGGCAATAGGTGCAGCGTGACGGACAAAACGGAATATGCAAGTATCCAGTGTAGAGTCGTCGGCGATGTAGTCGATCATCGGAAGCTGTGTGAGCCTCATTCTGGTTTTCAATCATAATCGTTGGTGGATAGTTGACGACAGGAAAAAACAGATTGCCGTTATTGGGCAACAAACCACTGGCTTTTACTTCGTGCAAATTAAAGGCGTCAAGCATAGCTTTGGCTTGATGCAAAAAGGTTTGTGCGTGCTGCATGCAAAGAGCCTCTTAGGGGTTGACGTTAGCGAACGCTTTATTGGGTGTGTACGGACCTAATACCTTGCGTGCATAGTTAATAAAACGCAGTTCAGCAATATTATCTACATCAGCAGGATTCTTTATATATCGTTTTTGATACAACCATTGAGCATCTGCGCGCATGGTTTCTATATTTAACATGGCATCGGGATTCAAACCTACGTTGGCGACTTTGTCATAAGTAGCGCGGTCTTTTACTTTAGTATGTTTCATTAAAATATGAATTATCGTTTCTTTGTTGATATTGTTCTCAAATGCATCGTTATAATCACGCATGCCCTTGACATAGGCAACCATAAAGCGTTTAGCCATTTCAGGATGTTTGTTTATAAAGACTGGCGAATACATTATGACGGCGCTTTGTTGATTGGGATAGACTTCGTCGTCGCCCTTGACCCGAACCGCAATGCCGTTCTCAACTGCTTTTGCGACTAGCGGTTCAACTTGAATGGTTGCATCAATTGCGCCGTTGGCTAAAGCGACATTCATATCACCCCAGCTAAGATTGATTAAGCGCACATCGGACAAGTTCAACTGAGCTTGGTGCAAATATTTTTCCAAAACAATTTCCTGAGAAACACCCCGTGCAGTAAGCGCAATTGTCATGCCTTTTAAATCGCCGAGTGTTTTGTAGCGGCCTGAATCAACATGCGCTTTTCTGACCAATAAAGCGAGATAGCCGTGATTCGGTGTGACCGTTCCTTTATCTGCAACGACTTTTATGGGAATGTCGTTGGCGATTGCATTATATAATCCGGCATTGAGATTACCGCAGCCTACTAATAGCTGCCCGCTGGCGAGAAAAGGAATCATTTGTGCACCGGCTCGTGGTACGTGATTCATAATCAGATTTATACCTTGCGCTCGAAAATAGCCTTGTTCATAAGCGATGAATAGTCCGGCGGTACTCAAGGCCGGTGTAATGCCGATAGGGACGTTAAACAAAACTTCAGTTTGCGCCGCTGCTGATCCAATAAAAATTGAAAATGTTAGCAAATAAGCCGAATAAAACTTTTTCATGATGCTTGCCCCACATAACCAAATTGTTGTTAGGTCACCAAAGACTTGAAATCCGTAACTCGAAGCTTGTGGCCTTGGTTATTCATTTGTAGATTGGGACAAGTGTAGGATCGGCTTTATTAAGGTGCAACATGATCCTGGTCATGTTTTATCGCAACGGGCAGTACTTATGTTTTTTTATACTACAAATAAATTATTCACGATTCACCTAAGATATTTTTCTAGCTGTTACATGATTAGTAATGTTGGTCGTCAGCTAGACGTGATGATTACATTGCATTTCTGTCATAACTACTTAGAGCATTGCTTTAATAGTGCTATATAAGAAGCTGATAAGCTTTATATGTGAAAACAAAACTAGCCACATTCGTTCTTCAGTGTCGAATAAGTAGTCAAACAAAAATAAACCAAAGGTAAATAAAATAATGAAAGTTTTTGTAATTAAACAATACGGTCGTCAACCGTTATGTGTGAAAGATGTTTAGAATCCTGAAGTAGGTGAATATGATGTTCTGGCGGAAATATATACGGCCAGTGTAAATCTCCTAGACTTTAAATTGCGTGATGGCAAGGCAAAAATACTGCTTAAAAATTAAATGCCATTGACTATGGGAAATGACTTCCCTGGCGTAATTTCTCAAGTCGGTTCTAAAGTTAGGAAATTTAAAGTCGGTGATGAAATTTACGCAAGAGCAACAAAGAATCGTATTAGAACGTTTGCAGAATGTATTGCGATTAATGAAAATACCATAGCGCTTAAATCAAAAAATCTATCATTTGTTAAAGCGGCATCAATGCCATTAATTGGATTGATTTCATATCAAGTATTTAATGATATGATGACGCTGCAATATGGGCAAAAGATTTTGATTTAAGCAGGCGCGGGCGGCATCGGTAGCTTCGCTATTCAATTAGCGAAACACATGGGTGCTTATGTCGCAACTACGGTGAGTGAGCAAGGGTATGACTTGGTAGCTTCTCTCGGCGCAGACAAAATAATTAATTACAAAAAAATCATTAGAAACTATTTTGTCTGATTATGATGCGGTATTCGATACGCTGGGGGGTGATGCGCTGTATAAATCTTTTCAGATTGTCAAACCTGGTGACTGCGTGGCATCGATTAGTGGGATGCCCAATGCAAAGTTTGCAATGAGCCAAAATCTAGGATCAAGGAAAGCAGTTCTGTTTGCTCTAGTCTCACGTGGAATAACTAAAAAAGTTAAACAATTTACTGTGAATTATACTTATCATTTTATGAAAGATAGTGGCCTGCAATTGCACATTATTCGTGACTATTATGAACAAGGCAAAATACAACCAATCATTAATCGAGTCTTAGCTTTTTCGCAAACACAAGACGCCTTGGCCTACATGGAATCAGTGCGGGCCAAAGGAAAAGTGCTGATAAAGAATATATAATGCACTTTGACAGTCCTATGTTGATAAATTTGGGTTTTAGCAAACTAAAATAGAAAATCCTTATGATCCGGCACGACTCGTGTTATCAGTTTAGCTGGTTAAACTGAGTACTAAATAGAGGTAAAAATCCAAGTTGGAGCACCTAGAGCAACGGCAAAAACTCAGTATCATGTTTGCCATTATGGCAGCTATGTTATTTGCAGCACTTAATCAAACCATTATTAGTACGGCATTGCCGCATATGATTTCAGATCTGGGAGGTATAGAATATTTTAGTTGGATATTTACCGCTTATATTTTAGCTGCTTCGGTGCCTGCAGTTGTAGTGGGACGACTGTCGGATATTTATGGACGTAGGCCGTTCATACTTGCAGGTATTGCTATTTTTATTTTTGCGTCGGTATTATGTGGTTTGGCGAGCGGAATAATTGAGCTTATCATCTATCGCATTATTCAAGGTGTCGGCGGCGGAATTATTATGGCGACTTCGTTTACCGCAGTAGGTGATTTATTCTCGCCCCGAGAACGCGGTCGCTGGCAAGGTTTTCTTGGCACGAGTTTCGGCGTTGCCAGTGTCTTTGGACCTACTCTGGGTGGATATATTGTTGATCACTGGCATTGGAAGTGGGTGTTTTGGGTATTTATTCCCGTCGGTATTGTTGCGTTTGTTTTAATTATGATTTTGTTCCCTTCAGTGCCACAAAAAACAAAACAAAAAATCGATTACACTGGCGCACTACTACTCAGTCTATGTGTAATTCCATTATTATTAGCTGCGACCTGGGCAGGACAACAATATGCTTGGGCTTCATGGGAAATTATTGGCTTGCTTGCTAGTGCAGTTATTGCCTTGATGTTGTTCATTTTTGTTGAACGTCGTGCATCTCACCCCATTCTACCGCTGCAATTATTCAGCAATAGTGTTTTCAGTTTATCCAACGTTATAGTTTTTGTCATTGGTGCCAGCATGTTTGGTTCCTTGCTATATGTGCCGCTGTACTTGCAAGGTGTTTTGGGCTTATCGGCAACAGTATCGGGATCAATGCTTATGCCAATGACTTTGAGTTTAGTTGCGGCCAGTATTCTAGGAGGCCAGTCCATAACACGTAGTGGACGTTATAAAAATCTTGCATTTTTTGGTTTGGCTGTAACAGCAGTGGGCATGTATTTATTGTCGACAATGAACCAAGAAACCCAATTGTCCGTAGTTTTTGCCTATGTGATGATTGTTGGTTTGGGATTAGGTATTGGCATGCCCGTGTTCAACTTAAGCATTCAAAATGCCGTTGATCACGGAGATCTTGGTGTGGCCACCGCAACTGGACAATTGTTTCGTCAGCTCGGTGGAACACTTGGTGTTGCGCTAATGGGAACGGTGATGGCTCACACCATGCATCAACAACTTGAAAAAAATCTTGAAAATGATTTTGATTCCAAACAACTATCAAGCTTGCCACGCCAAGTGCTTGACCATATGGAAGAGCCGCAACTACTGATTAACCCTGGGCAACTGGCCGAAGTTAGTCTTGCCTTATCGCCCGATATGCAGACACTTTTGCAACAACTGATATTCGCCATGCGTGAAGCACTTAATAGTGGTCTTTCCAATGTATTCATCAGCGGCAGTATTGCCATGAGTTTCGCTGTATTTTTGGTTCTTTTTCTCCGTGAAATTCCATTGCGCGATAGCAATGAAAAAAATACAAAAACGACTAAACAGAAAGACAATAACCAGTAGTTGTCATAAAATTGAAGCAACGGTAAAAACTCTCAGTCTAAATAGCTAAAGGCGTGAGGCTTTCGAAAAATGAGCTTTGGAAGCTTGCCTATAATAGCATCTTGCGACGATATTCTCGTGGGGTTTTGCCAGTCCATCGCTTGAACGCACGATTAAAGGAGCTTTGTTCAGAAAAACCAAGTAGAGAACCAATTTCAGGTAAAGATAAATCGCTAGCCTGTAATTTTGTTTTGGCTAACTCTGCGCGTACTTCATCTGCTAAATCAGCATACATAACGCCTTGTTTGTCGAGGCGTCGTTGCAGAGTACGTGGACTCATATTAAGTTTCTCTGCAACGTTTTTTCGAAGTGCCTCGCCACCGTGTAGTTCACGTACAATTTGTTTACGCACTTGGCCTACAAAATCGTCTGGCAGTGGGCGTTTTTCCAACAACATACGTGCATGTTCATCTAATACACTCATTAATTGTTGATCACTAGTGGGTAAGGGCTGGTTCCAGCTGTCGCGGCATATCACCAGTATGCCTACCGGAGCGTCGTATTGTAATGTAGTTCTGAAAAAATCTTTATGTGCTTGTGAATTAATTGGTGATGAAAAGGGAAGGCAAATACGCTTCGGCGTCCAGCTCTCAGTGGTGATTTGACGTATTCTTTTTGTCATAAAAGAAAAAACAAATTCATAGGCGTGTGGCCAAATTGTGCCGATATTAGAGCTCATGCATATGGCAATGTCATCATTTCTCTCCTGAATCTCCCAATGAATCCAAGTATTAATTAGAGCCGTGTAACGACAAATATTCTGAATTGAAGCACCAACCGTCGCGGCATGTATCATGAGATAATCCAGGTATTTATAGTCACCAATTTCGACTTGTTGCGCCGTATGCATGCCTAGAAGTGGATCGCCTGAGAGTTGAAAAGCGTTTTGCCAAAACGCCCGCATTTGACAAAAACTGATTTCCCCATCGGGGTTTTCTGCAGTTTCCCGGTCGATTCCTGCCAGATTCAATAATTCATTTGCATCAACACCTTTGGATTCAACGGTCTTGAGTACCATGCGTACTGTCGCTGTCGTGCATCGGTGTTCAATCATTAACATTCCTACTCTTTGTCTTCTAAGGCTAAAAATGTGACCCCTAGCGTCAATATTGCCCGGCTAGGTTTTGTTACTCTAATGCCTGGTTAAGCAGTTCGAATTCACGAGCGTGTGTGTTGGTAGCTCGTTCCATGTAGATAACATATATAAACTAAAATAAGTGGGAATAGCAATATGAAACAGAAAATTTGATTAATCAGTCTGTGATGAAGCAAATGAATGTAATGAGTTGTTATGAGTAAATTATGGAGTTTATTTCTGATTTTAACGTTATTGTTTTCAACACTGGTATCCGCCGTGGAGCAATAGCCAACGGTTTTCGGTCATTGGAAAAGTATTGATTATGTGACTGGTCTCGCTAGAACGATTGTGGAGCTTTATGAAAAAAACGGAAAGCTTTATGGAAAGATTGTAAAGCTTTGTCGGAGGCCTCATAAGGACTCAAGTCCAGTATATGAAAAGTGTTAAGGTGAAAATAAAAAAATTGTGGGGATGGCTATCATTAATGGCTTGGAGATAAATGGTGAGCAATCGGATGGAGGGAAAATACTAGACCCTGATAGTGGCGAGTTTTATCAGTGTGAGTTATGGCTTGAAAGTGGAAACTTGCTGGTCCGGGGCTATATATTGTTTTTTTTCGAACACAAACCTGGCTGCCATTGGAAACTGCAAGCCCAAAAAAACATAAACACACCCGGCGATTAAACAAGATAGCCTAGCCAGTACTTCAGTTTAGATCAAGATTAGTCAGTCAGTGCATATGGCTGAATGAACAAATGAATAGTTAGTGAGGATATACAATGAAAGCATTCGAAAGCAAAATACCACCGCCCATTGTGGCTCTGTTGTTCGCCATCTTAATTTGGTGGATGGCTGGTAATCTACCAACGACAGAAATAGATAATGCGCTGAAATTGTTTGTTGTTGGTTTGCTAGTAACCACTGGGCTGTTATTTGATCTTTTCGGCTTGATAAACTTTCGTAAAGCAAGGACAACGGTGAATCCGGTAAAACTTGATGCTACTTCAGCGCTTGTGAGCACGGGAATTTACAAAATAAGTCGTAACCCCATGTATGTTGGATTGACATTTTTCCTGACGGCCTGGTGTATATATTTGAGTAGTCTAATTGCGATATTAGGAGTGACTGGCTTTGTTTTATATATCCACATATTTCAAATATTGCCGGAGGAACGAATGCTAAGTAAGTTGTTTGGTGACGAATATAAAAAATATCAATCCAGAGTGCGTCGATGGTTGTAATGGTATCGCTTGGAATCATGTCAGACGTTTCAATCAATAAATACAAAACTTCTTTTTAATAAAGAAAGTAAATCGGGAGAGTGCCATGGAAGTCGGTCAAAGTTTGCCACGAATAATTTTGCCAGCAATCGACGGCTCAGAGTTTGATAGCAAATCACTAAAAGGTAAGAAGTATTTAATTACCTTTTTTCGTTTTGCTACTTGTCCCTTATGTAAACTGCGGGTGGCACAGCTAGCCAAATTAAAAGCTGAGTTGGTGGGCAACTGTGAAGTAGTAACTATATTTGAGTCAGAAATTGAGCATTTAAAAAAGCATGCGAATAAGCAGATTGCTATATTTCCAATATTGGCTGATTACAATCGGCAATATTATGAATTATTTGGTGTAAAAAAATCGTTGTTGGGCTTATTTAGAGGTATACCTTTTCGTCTGCCAACCGTAATGAAAGCGATGCTCTCGGGTTACTTTCCTCAAGAGATTTCATCACGCTTTTTTTCCATGCCCTTGTCTTTGCTTGTCGATGAGCAGGGAATAATTCGATCCATTTATAATGGAAAGGACGCTGGTGATCATATGCCATTAGAACAAATTATAAAATTCGCAAAGAAAGGGGCTGGCGATTGAACATGCTAGTATTTTTGTTTGCTTGCTTAGCACACAAAATAGGCTTTTCGGTACGATGTTTGTTGT
>JAOUJM010000158.1 GCA_029883265.1 Gammaproteobacteria bacterium | reverse complement strand
TGCCTTTGCCTGGTGGACCAGCGGCGATAGTCGTTATTTGTATGAGCATGTATTTGCAGGCTACACCATTTTAGGATTAATTAGTTTTCGCCTAGTGTGGGGCTTTAGTGGTGGCTATTATGCTCGTTTTTCTTCCTTCAGTTTCTCACCTCGTGCTGCATTTAATTACGTACGCGATTTACTCAATTCCCAAGCAAAATCTTATGTGGGACATAATCCGGCGGGTAGTTGGGCGATTTATCTACTTCTATTTTTAAATCTGCTCGTTGTTGTGCTTGGTCTAATTGTATTAGGCGGAGAAGAACAATTGGGACTACTTGCTGGCCTCGTGAATTTCGACACTGGTACGCTTGCTCACGAATGGCATGAACGTATTAGCGATTGGGTTTTAATCCTAATTGCGATTCATCTACTTGGTGTACTGTTTGAAAGCATTTATCACAAAGAAAGTTTAGTTATCGCGATGTTTAGTGGTTTTAAAAAAACTACTGCTACTATGTCAAAAAACTACGCAGTGTATGGTTGGGCGCTCGTAACAATCATTACAAGCGCCAGCATTATTTATTTTTATCCCTACAGCCTGCAAACAACTAAGCAAAATTTTCTACCCTATCCAGGTCCTACACTCGCAGAGAACCAAACCTGGCGTCAAGAATGCGGAGATTGTCATTACGCCTATCCAGCTCAATTACTACCGGCCCGTTCATGGAATCAAATGTTAAAAGAACAGCACCAGCATTTTGATGAGGATCTCGACTTGGATGATGAAACAATTGATGAAATCAAAACGTTCCTCAACGCCAATGCCGCAGATGAACAACAAAATGAAGCCGCTAGGCATATTATTCGTAGCTTGAAAGCAGATGAAACTCCACAGTGGATTAGTCGTTTGGATTTCTGGAAGCTACAACATGAGTCGATTAGAGACTCTGTTTGGAAACTAGAAAAAGTAAAATCCAAAGGCAATTGTCCGGCCTGTCATTTTGATTCTAAAATTGGTAATTTTATGGACTCTGCGATGCGATTACCCAAGTCTAAGTAGACAAGAATTATTTTTTCATACCAAGAATCTGGCTAATTTGTTCTGCTGCATCCTGAGTTACTTTTTCAAATTGAAAAGCAGCTGTCATATGCTTTTTATCACTCGTATCCTGAGTTCGTGCCATGCGAGTCAACACCCCTACAAGCGAAATCGACTGTGTACCATCTTTAACTCTGATTTTCGCACGATCATGTATACAACCACCCTCGTGAAATACCGTGCATTGAATCAGACAACCACCTAGTGAAATATCAAGCAACAAGCCTTTGTAACGCGCATCGTTTTTAAAAACAATTTCGGCTTTAAAAGCACCAAAGGTTGCGACCCGCAAGGAACTTCGTTTTTCATTGGCTCGTTGTAAACGTTTTACTTTGCGCGCAAAAGTATTAACATCAAACGGTTTGGCAACAAAACCGGTTACACCTTCAGAGGTCGCTTTCAACAACGTATCACGATCATTATGCTTGGACATGACAATGGCGGCAATATTCGCCATGGCTTCGACTTTTCTAAGCTGCTGAATGAGTTCGTAAGCATTGACACTGGGTGTATCCAGATCACAAATAATTACATCCACACCGCCCTCTTCTTTTGTTAAGCGCAGGGCATTATTGACAGTATGAGTTTGAAGAACTTTGGTACCTTCTACTTTTTTTGTAATTTCTGCGGCAATAACATTACGCTCATTCACATCCGAGTCAACAATGAGTACTTTAAATTCGTCGCTCACAACCCACCTATTATATACCTAGATTTTCACATCCAGGTATTCGGCAAAAACAAGTTATTCTTTAATGTAAGTTATGGGTATTAATAGTGTTTTTATGAAGGTTGCGAATTAATGGCGTCGATAAAACACATCGCTGATTTGGCCATCGGCACCAAAAAGAATATTAATTGAGTCCATTTTACTGCGATTTTGGCTCCACATACCCATTTTATAGCTTAAATAGATTTCACTCGATTCCTGATCCGCCGGACCGAGCATGGCGATGACTTGTTGCTTGTTTAACGGCGTCGAGAGCAACTTTTTCTTCAAATCGTCTGCCATTAAGCCTCGTTGATTATCCCGGTCATGGCTGTTATGCAGTTGCTTCCATATGTTTGAATCAAAATCCATGCGATTAGAATAGACGGTCTCGATGGGCTGTTCTATGGCGCTTTGCATGGAAAATACGGCAATAACCGTCAAAATCGTGCTTACAATGAAAAAACCCATGACTTTCTTTTCCATGCGCAATCCTTTATGTGTAAAACTGGAATGATTATAAATCATTTCCTGCAAAATTATCGCTACGCCTTTAAATAAAAAAGCATTAAAATAGGCTTTTTAATCAGTACGGAATTTTCATGTCAGGTAAAATCGGTTTTATTAGTCTAGGATGCCCTAAAGCATTGGTTGATTCAGAATTAATCCTCACTCAATTAAGAGCGGAAGGTTATGATATTAACGGTCAATATGAAGATTCGGACTTGGTAGTCATCAATACCTGTGGTTTTATTGATGAAGCAATTGAAGAGTCATTAGACACCATTGGCGAAGCCATGGCTGAAAATGGAAAAGTCATTGTCACGGGTTGTCTAGGCGCGGATTCATCCAAAATACTAGATGCTTATCCACAGGTACTGGCAGTCACTGGACCACACGCTTTAGACGAAGTCATGGCCGCTGTTCATGAACACGCTCCGCCAGTACACGATCCTTACACCCATTTGATACCACCCGGTGGAATTAAACTGACGCCTCGGCATTACGCCTATTTAAAAATTTCTGAAGGTTGTAACCATGATTGTACTTTTTGCATCATACCGGATTTGCGCGGTGGCTTAGTATCACGAGCGATCGGTGATGTTATGCAAGAAGCAGAAAACCTCGTCAAAGCAGGCGTGCGTGAACTATTGATTGTTTCCCAAGATACCAGCGCATATGGTGTGGACATGAAATATCGCACTGGCTTTTGGAACGGCCGCCCGTTAAAAACACGATTTCAAGAATTAGTTATGGCGCTGGGCGAACTCGGCATATGGGTGCGACTGCATTATGTTTATCCTTATCCACATGTTGATAATGTAATACCATTAATGGCTGATGGAAAAATTCTGCCTTATCTTGATATTCCTTTGCAACACGCAAGTCCACGAATTTTGAAAGCGATGAAACGTCCAGCAAATGTCGATAATATGTTAAAACGTATCGAAACGTGGCGTGATATCTGTCCAGACATTAGCTTACGCAGCACTTTTATCGTCGGATTTCCTGGTGAGACCGATGCTGAATTTAATGAGTTACTTGACTTTATTGAAGCCGCAGATCTCGATCGTGTCGGTGCATTCGCCTACTCGCCGGTAGAAGGTGCACAAGCCAATCAACTTGAGAATCCAATTGACCCTGAATTACAACAGGAACGACTTAGTCAATTCTTCGAATTACAAACGGAAATAAGTGCAAAAAAGCTTGCTACTAAAGTTGGTCGAACCTTGCATGTCATGATAGATGGTGCCGAAGATGATCATTTACTCGGACGTACGCGTTATGATGCTCCTGAAGTCGATGGCATAGTCGTCATTAATACGCAGCAAAACATAAACGCAGGTGAAATCGTTCAGGTAAAAATCACTCACAGCGATGAGCACGATCTTTGGGCTGAACTGCTTTAGTTGCTAGGTGATGCTTGTTTAAATACCAACGTTTATTCTAGCTCGCTCATTTTCACATACACAAGAGCAAGCCACCAATTATCCGTGATATTTAAGCCTTGTGCGATTGGACTTGAACACTAATGGATTTCCACCTAGACTCCAACATGCTATTAACAAAAACTTTGAATGAACAGAATGTTAAATTTTTCTAAATATTTTATTTCGATTTTTTTCTTAATGCCGTTAATTGGTGATGCACAGCCAACAGATCCCATCGATACTATTTTAAAAATGGCTAAACAACCCAAAGGCGTGTTATTCGAAATAAGTGAACACAAGCAGTCCGATATTATGTGGGCTGTGGACACAATTAATAATGGATCAAAACGTTTACGTAAACGCTTCCCCAATTTAAAAATTGTTGTCATCAGCCATGGAGAGGAAATGTTTGCATTGACTAAAACTCGAAAAAAACAATTCCCGAAAGTTCATAGCCTTATGCAATTGATGGATGAACAGAATATTTCGCTTCAAGTCTGTGCAACCCAGGCAGGTTGGCAACATAAAACTCAAAGTGATTTCCCCGACTTTATTCAGCTAGTGGAATCGGCACCAGAACAAATTCAATTCTATGAGGATTTGGGTTATATCCTAATTGAAGTCACACAACCATCGGTCAAACCCTGAATTTATTTTTACTGTTTTTCTTCGCTCATATGCTAAACAATTCATGATGTTAGCTTCAGATTTTTGAAGCACAAGCCGACACTAGCTTAATGCAAGTAGTCTGGTTTCCTTTATACTATTAAAGTAAATATGCGAATTCGTCTTTTCCTGTTTTTTGTAGCTTTTTTTAGCAGTGCATTTGCGCTATTCGGCATGGTAATTTTTGATGATGCACGTGAACGCTCAAAACAGGAAAACGAAACAATTATTCAAACTCTATTTGCACCCGTACTTGCTGAGCTGGAACATAAAATCGGATTAAAAACTCAACCTATAAATGAAATCAAATTGGATCGTCTCCCGAATAAGTCCCAACTACACATCATACAGCAAGAAAAAATAGTCGCTTCTTTTCCAAACACTTCTACAATGCTGGCACCACAATATCTAGTGTGGACCAGGAACATTTCCAGCGGCATTTTTGAAACAGAAAACAAAAGCTATTATTGGTTCAAACAACCTGTTGGCAATACGGACTTTTATGCGCTACAACTCTATGAAGCGGGTCTTGAAGCAACATTTGATTTGTCTGATTTTACTGGCACATTTATTGTCACTTTTATAATTATTTTATGGTCATCGGCGTGGTCTAGTCAATATCTGGGAAATCTCTTTCGCCAACTTGAAGACAAAAAGTTCGACCTAAATCGAAATAACCAAGCACTTGAAGATTCTTTAAATAAACTCGAACAACAGCAATCCCAACTTCAAATTGCAAGAGACCATGCCCTTGCCGCGAATCAAACGAAATCCAGTTTTCTGGCAAATATGAGTCACGAACTACGCACGCCTTTGAATGCTATTATTGGCTATAGCGAAATGATTTATGAGGACATCAAGGACAAGGACTCGGTACTGTCATCTGATATCGAAAAAATTCTTGCATCGGGCAACCACCTTCTGGGTTTGATCAACGATATACTGGACTTATCAAAAATCGAAGCCGGCAAAATGGATACATATATTGAAATCGTGGATCTATATAGAGTCATACACGATATCGCCGCATCAATCATGCCTTTAATTAATAAGAACAACAACATACTTACTATTCAATGTTCTGAAACCATCGGCACAATTAAAACCGATATAACCAAGCTACGACAAATACTTTTCAATTTAATTAACAACGCAAACAAATTCACCCATGAAGGTGTGATCACCATTAGTGTTAAAAGAATTCTATTGAACAATAAAGATGTAATTCAATTCAAAGTTCAGGACACGGGTATCGGTATGTCATCTGATCAAGTCGAAAAACTATTTCAAGCGTTTACTCAAGCCGATGCATCGACCACTCGAAAATATGGAGGTACGGGGTTGGGTTTAACCATTAGTCAGCACCTAGCCAACATGCTTGGAGGCGATATTCAAGTGCAGAGTCAGGAAACTATCGGCTCAACATTTACAGTGACACTAGCCACTCAACCGTCAATAGTATCGGTTCATGACGAACACGCTCATATTGGCCCTAAGGTCGATGCACGCAAAGTTAGACTCACGCCTACACAAACATCCAAGGGTGTTAGACGAAAAAAAGTCAGTACCATTTTAGTCATTGATGATGATGCCGACATACGGGACTTGATGGAACGCTATTTAAGTCGTCAAGGCTTTAACACCATAAGTGCAGCCAATGCCGATGAAGGAATCAATTTGGCAAAACAGCTTTTACCGGATTTGATCACTTTAGATATTATGATGCCAGAAAAAGATGGTTGGCAAGCATTAACTGAAATAAAATCGACGGATACTCTAAAAATGGTTCCCGTCATATTATTAACTCTTGCAGGGAATAAAGAGTTGGGTTTGTCTCTTGGTGCAGCCGAACATATCAGTAAACCCATTAATTGGTCTATATTGATGGAAGCTATTCTAAAACACATCCGTCAACCAAAGCGTCCAGACGATGATTAGCTTTTGAATAGCTAGAAACTTAAATCCGCACTCATTTTTATCATGCCAAAAGGTGTGAAATAATCATTGTCAAATCCTTCGTCGGTATATTCATTCCAGAACATGACGGAAGGTGCCAGTTCGACGGATAGATTCGTCTTGTTATTAGCAACTAAAGAGACGCCAAGTCCTACTGTAAATTCGACTCCGGTAATTCGATCTGAAAAAATATGTTCATCATAAACGGGATCATAAATACTATTCTTATACTTCCAAGACAATAATGACATTGCGCCACCGAACTTCATATACGGCTGGAAAAACTTGGATGAAGAACCTTTTAATGCTGGCCAAGACATTTCGCCGCCAAGTCTAAACAAATCTGCCTGATGCTTAATTGAGTCGTTGCCTTCTGTTGGTGTTAAACTTGCGCCTGAAAATAATAGTTGCGCACGAAAATTATCGTTAGTGAATACACCGAGACCGAGCTCGGCAAAACGAAAGCTATTAAATTTAGCATTTGCTAAAGACACCCGTCCGTAGCGAAGACTATATACCATCTCGTAATCTTCAGTTGTCTCATCGGGCATTAGTATATCGGACTTAGCTCGGATATCACTATCCACAATTAGAGGGTCAGGACTTACTTGCATTGTACGACTATCAAAATCTTGATTCAGACTCACTTCGCTTGACGAAGCATCACTTTCTTCTTGCATGGACTCTTGCGGCACGCTAGAACCACTAAATAAATAGGTTAAAAACGAAACCTTTGTCTCATCGTCTTCTCGAAAATTTGACTCGTCATAAGTCGGTTCAATCACCCGTGGCTCATGATAACTATCCGATGCCTTGTCCATGGCGTCGCTTAAACTACCACGATGCTTGACCGGATCAGTTGAACATGCTGCATTGAGAAGAATTATAGTTATGGCAACTACATAGGAAAATGCATTCATCCCTAAACTCCTGATAAAACCCTGTTTGTAATTTAAACCCGTTAGCCCAAAAAAAATGTTACTTTATTTTATTCTCTAGTCGCATTTAGCGACGGCGTTTAAAGAAGTTTTTCAATTGCTGACTTGCTTGTTCGGCGAGCACACCAGCGCTCGTTTCCACTTGGTGGTTCAGATCAGGATGATTAAGCAAATTGATAATACTCCCTGCGGCACCCGTGCGTGGGTCACTCGCCGCATACACCAACCGTTGAATGCGCGCATGCACCATAGCACCCGCACACATGGGACAAGGTTCTAATGTGCAATATAAGGTCATGCCTGGAAGACGATAGTTTTTGACATGATCACAGGCTTGTCGAATTACAATAATTTCTGCGTGGGCAGTGCAGTCGTGTTTGGCGATGGGTTGATTAAATCCACTTGCGACAAGTTGATCTTGATAAACAATAAGCGCACCCACAGGTACTTCATTCTGTGCTTCCGCTTGAGCGGCCAGATCTAGTGCTTGGCGCATCCAGTGTTGATCACGTTCAAGCACCTCGTCCATGGCTAGGCTGAATTATTCCCACTCAATAGTGGCAGGTGGTTTTCCAGAGATATCAAAGGTCACGCGGGAAATACCATCGATTTCATTAATAATACGGCGTGAACATAAATCTAAAAACTCATAAGGCAAATGTGCCCAACGTGCCGTCATAAAATCGATAGTTTCAACCGCGCGCAACGCAATTACATAATCATAACGTCGACCATCGCCCATAACACCCACCGATTTCACGGGTAAAAACACCGCAAACGCCTGGCTGGTTTTATCATAAAGATCATGATTGCGTAATTCCGTTATAAAAATATCATCGGCTAAACGTAAAAGATCGGCATAATCCTTTTTTACTTCACCAAGAATACGCACACCTAAACCGGGACCAGGAAACGGATGACGATACACCATATCATAGGGTAAACCCAGTTCAACACCGAGCTTGCGCACTTCATCTTTAAATAATTCTCGCAATGGTTCAACTAATTTGAGTTTCATATGCTCTGGCAATCCACCAACATTGTGATGCGATTTAATCACATGAGCTTTGCCAGTTTTTGAACCCGCCGATTCGATCACATCGGGATAAATAGTGCCTTGCGCCAACCATTTTGCATTTTTTAGCTTGGCTGCTTCTTCTTCAAAAATTTCGACAAATAAGTTACCAATGATTTTGCGTTTCTTTTCCGGATCTGTTTCGCCTTTTAAACTATTTAGAAAACGATCTTCTGCATTCACACGGATGACTTTAACACCCATGTGTTTAGCAAAGGTCGTCATTACTTGATCGCCTTCATGTAAACGCAGTAAGCCGTTGTCGACAAACACACAGGTCAGTTGGTCACCAATGGCACGATGTAATAGAGCTGCAACCACCGATGAATCCACACCACCAGACAAACCTAATAATACTTCTTCATCACCCACACGTTCGCGTATTTGTTGAATACTATCGTCGATAATATTGTCAGGGGTCCATAAGGTCTCACAAGCAGCGATTTCTTTTATGAAACGTTCGTATATGCGAAAGCCCTGACGGGTATGAGTCACTTCTGGATGAAATTGTACGCCATAGAATTTTCGATTTTCGTCGGCCATGCCGGCAATAGGCGCACTATCCGTGCTCGCCATGAGTTTAAAACCATCAGGCAAGGCGGTAACCTTATCGCCATGACTCATCCATACGTCGAGCATGCCGTAACCTTCTTCGGTGGTATGGTCTTCGATATCTTTGAGTAATTGTGTATGACCACGGGCACGCACTTGAGCATAACCAAATTCGCGTTTATTTGAAGCCTCAACTTTACCACCCAATTGGGCCGCCATCGTTTGCATGCCATAACAAATACCTAAAACAGGTACACCTAGTTGAAAAACAATGGCCGGCGCTTTTGGTGCTTCATCCATATTAACCGATTCAGGCCCACCCGAAAGAATAATTGCTTTTGCGTTAAATGCTTTGACGAATGCTTCATCAGCATCGTAAGGATGAATTTCGCAGAACACACCAATCTCTCGTACCCGCCGTGCAATCAACTGCGTGTACTGAGAACCAAAATCCAGAATTAAAATCTTATCTGCGTGAATATTTGCCTGCATGAAATTATCTCTTTAGTTGCTATTTTTTACTCGCCTGCTCATTGCTATGGTGCAACACATGCTCGGCTTCACATTCAAGTTTTTTAGTGGCTGCGGACACTTTTTCCATGTAGGTAAATAATAATCCTGAAACAACAAAGGTCAGATGAATTCCAACCAACCATGCAAGTTGTTCGTTAGTATAATTTTTTAATAACATGAAAGCTTTGAGTAACTCGATGCCAGAAATCGCGACAATCGAACCAAATAATTTTATTTTCAATTCAGAAAAATCCACTCGACCCATCCATTTAGGTCGATCTTCATGGCCTTTGGTATCAATTTTAGATACAAAAATTTCGTAACCACTGAAAACAATAATTAATAAAAGATTAGATACTAAGGTGAGATCCACCAACACCAGAATTTTCAATATCACGGTACGAAAATCGGCCTCGAGAATCTGTGGAATAAATATGATAAATTCCTGAACGAATTTAATCAGTAAAATGAAAATACAAACAACAAGAAAGCCATAAAAAGGCGCTAGAATCCAGCGGCTTTTAAATAACAAGGCTTCGAGCGCTAATTCTAACTTACCAGCGGTTTTCAAAACGGCGCGCTCCTGAGTATTAGTCGATTCGGTAATTCGGTGCTTCTTTGGTAATGGCTACATCATGCACATGACTTTCTCGCATGCCTGCATTGGTTACCCGAACAAACTTGGGTTTGGTGCGCATTTCATCTAAATTTGCACAACCTGTATAGCCCATGGAGGAACGTAAACCGCCCATGAGCTGATGAATAATCGCCATCATTGAACCTTTATAAGGTACACGACCTTCGATTCCTTCAGGAACTAATTTTTCCACGCCTTCGGAGCTGTCTTGGAAGTAACGATCACTGGAACCCTGGGCTTGCGCCATAGCGCCCAGTGAACCCATTCCACGATAGGATTTATAGCTGCGGCCTTGATAAAGTTCAATTTCGCCGGGGGCTTCTTCCGTACCAGCGAGCATAGAACCTACCATCACTGAATAGCCACCAGCAACAATCGCTTTCGCTAGATCGCCGGAAAAACGAATGCCACCATCGGCAATTAACGGAATACCTGTCCCATCCAGTGCTTCTGCCACATCGGCAATAGCCGTGATTTGTGGTACACCCACACCGGAAACGATACGTGTGGTGCAAATCGAGCCAGGTCCAATACCGACCTTAACCGCATCGGCTCCTGCTTCGGCCAAGGCTTTTGCTGCCTCTTTTGTAGCGATATTGCCACCAATCACTTGTAAATCAGGAAAATTCTTT
>JAOUJM010000157.1 GCA_029883265.1 Gammaproteobacteria bacterium | reverse complement strand
TCGTGATTTTGGCAAAAGAGGTAGAAATCAGTCATTGTGCGCGACGAATTATCGCCGATTATCTAACGTTGCAAGCATGTTTGGTCACTCACCTTTATGCAGATAAGCAAGCTGAGCTACATAGTCTTTCGACCGAAGCTCGACGTGAGTCGGCTGCGCTTATTTATGATCGCCATGCCAAGGGTGCCAAATGATTTTATTGTTTACGGTTCCCTTAGTGATATGATTTCGGCTTGATTAAACAGTTTTTCATAGATATATAATCCTAATAAAAGGAAACTTTTTTAGATTGTTGTGTATGCTGTTTATACCGAATATTATGTCTTCTAATAAAGCCACCTTTTGCCTAGAATTTAATGTTTACCATGTGTGTAGTAAGTCGAAGTTGAAATAGCGTAATTCGTTCTCTGGTACAGAAAATGATTGTGTTAAACTGATATGGGCCAGCTCTTGAGGGATCTTTTTTTGCGTTACTTAATCACCGTTATATGTCTATGCGTCCTTGTGGGTGTAGCGCATGCCAAAAAACCGAAATTAATTTATGAAGACGATGAGGTTTATATGCGTCTGATTATGCGTAGTGATGAGCAGCTCAGTGCTTTTTATCAAGGCAGAGAGTTTTCTCAAGAGGCAATACGGGAAATCTTACAGACGTGTTATGTGACACCGATTATTAAAAACAAAAAATTCGATGTTTTGATGTTGGATTTAACTCATTGGTCGTTTTATGTGGATGGTAAACCATTGCCTCGAATTGATCGTCTGTATTGGGCCACGCAGTGGCAAGCGATTTCTATGAAACAAGCACACCGCTCCACGTTTGGCTGGACATTGATGCCAGAGCAGCGAGATTTGCGTTTCGATGAGGGCGTCGGTGGTGCGGTAGTTGTTCAGCGTCAATCAAAGCCCATGGAGTTAGTGGCTCGCTTTGTTACCACTATTGGTGATAAAAAATCAGAAAAAATAATTCGATTCAAAGGGTTTAAGTGCGAATGAAAAAATTTTTCTTATTTCTCTTTGTTATTTTATCTGCCGTAAGTTTTGCCGTTATGGCGCAATCAGATCTGCCCAAAGGAATTATGAAACTAGACGGGCATGAGGCACCTTCATTGCGCTTAAAAAACCTTGATGAAGAGCTATTTGATATTAACGCAGCGAAAGGTCGTTGGTTGTTTGTACATTTTTGGGCAGCCTGGTGTGGTCCTTGTCGACGTGAGATGCCAACAATAGAAAAAATTATTCGGCAATTCGATCCGAAAGTTCTGCAATTCGTATTAGTAAATACAGCAGAAACAGAAGAAACAGTGTTTGGTTTTCTCGGTGGAGTTGCGCCAGACCTGCAAACCTATATGGATTTGGATGGTTTAGTGACGGAACGTTGGCAACCGAGAGGATTGCCTGCAACATTTTTAGTTGACCCGCAGGGACGTTTGCGATATTTAGCCTTAGGTGGTCGCGACTGGAGTAGTGAGCCCTATCTTAAATTTTTGCGTTCCCTGAAATGAGATTGGCACTAATGAAAATTGTGCGCCAAATTGTTTTTGTTTTAGTTTGCGCTGCGTCGGCTATTGCGAATGCCGAGGATGCTACATTTAATCCGATTGAGCTAACCATTCCTCAATTGCATCAAATGATTATCAAGGACCAGGTGTCCTGTGAAAAAGTGATTCAACGTTTTATTCATCGCATTCAACGCTTTGACCAAAGCACAAAATTGAATTCTGTCATTTATATTAATCCGAAAGCACTTAATAAAGCGAAGAAGCTGGATGAGCAATTCAAACAACACAGAAAAATGAAATCATTACATTGTGTGCCAGCGGTGGTCAAAGATAATATAGATACAGCGGATATGCCAACAGAGGCAGGGTCGATTGCTATGCGTGGTGCCTTACCAAAAGATGATGCGCTTATAGTTCAACGTTTGCGCGAACAAGATGCGGTTATTGTTGCAAAAACAAATATGGGCGAATGGGCTTTTAGTCCTTACAACACGATTAGTTCCAGTCACGGAGAAACACGTAATGCTTACGACTTATCAAAAGTGCCTGCCGGTTCGAGTGGTGGCACGGCTTCAGCAATCGCAGCAAATTTTGCAATTATTGGTATTGGCTCGGATACCGGTAACTCAATTCGTGGTCCGGCTTCACATTTGGCGTTAGTAGGATTGCGCGCTAGTTTGGATGTGGTGAGTCTTGATGGAGTTGTGCCCTTATTAAGTAATCGTGATGTGGTTGGGCCATTAATGCGATCAGTTGAAGATACGGCGTTAACTTTTTCAGTGCTAGTCAATGATAAAAAATACACTCGACCCTTGGATAAAAATGCCTTAAAAGGAAAGCGCATTGGGGTACTGCGTGAGCTATATGAAACTGAAACAGCTGATTTTGAAGTGCTTGATATCATGCAAAAAGCCTTGCAAGATCTAAAAACTTTGGGTGCTGAACTAGTTGATCCATTTCAAATTAGTAACTTTGAACAACTGAGTAAGGCCACAGGATTTTGTAGTCGATTTCGTTTTGACCTGGCCGCATATCTTAATGATTACGGCAAAACAAAACCCATTCAGAGTTTGGATGAAGTGGTTAAGCGCCAGCTTTATTTAAGTCGTAATCAATCGGCTATTGATTGGGCTATGGAAATGCAGCAATTGCCCCGTGAGCAAACCCCACCGTGTGTTGGTATAAAAGAGGATCCTCGGCGGCAACAATTACTATCAGCAGTGCTAAGGTCTATGGATCAGCATAAACTTGATGCGATTGTTTATCCATCTTGGAGTAATCCGCCGCGGGATATCGGTGATGACAGTAGTCCTCATGGAAACAACAGTCCAGTCATTGCCCCTCATACAGGTCAACCGGCGATCACGGTGCCTATGGGATTCACCAATGCAGGTCTTCCTTTGGGCTTGCAAATACTGGCGAGACCAAATCAGGAATGGTTATTATTGAATTTAGCTTATGCCTATGAGGCATATAGTAAACATCGAAATCCACCCAAACAATTTGCTTTAATTAATTTATCTAGCAAGCCTTAGTCTTGCCATTTTTTCTGTCGCTGTAACTTTTTTTGACCCAATTTTTGTTTTTCATCCAATCGACGTTTTTTTGCGGCGCGTGATGGTTTCGTCGGTTTGCGTAGCGCTTGTTCCTTGAGAATGGTTTGTAAAAATTCGGCCAAACGATTTAATGCATCCTGTTTATTTTTTTCCTGACTGCGAAAACGCTGCGCCTTGATTATAATAACACCTTCTTTATTGATGCGTTGATCTTGATATGCAAGGATTTTTTGTTTTACAGGCTCTGGCAAATCTGATGCATTAACATCAAAACGCAAGTGAATCGCTGTCGCAAGTTTATTGACATTCTGTCCGCCCGCGCCTTGAGAGTGTATGGCGTTTATTTGAATTTGTTCGAGTGGGATGGATAAATTTCGATTGATGTTTAACATTGCTCTGCTTCTAGGTAGAATGGGCGTCTGCTGTTTTTGCGTTGAATTACTTTAGGGAACACGTCGTTAATGAGCATTCTACATAAGGCCGAAACCATTTTACACCAAGTATTTGGTTATGAACAATTTCGACAAAATCAAGCAGAAATTGTGCAGCAAGTGTGTGCACAAAAAAACGCTTTAGTGATTATGCCGACGGGTAGCGGAAAATCCTTATGTTACCAAGTACCTGCGCTGGTTCTTGATGGCGTAGTGATTGTCATCTCACCTTTGATTGCATTAATGGATGACCAGGTCATGCAATTGGCTCAACTCGATGTGCGTGTTGCTTGTTTGCACTCCAACTTGGACTACGAGGCTCAGCAAAAAATTGAGCGCCAATTGTTGGATCAGCAATTGGATTTGTTGTATGTGGCTCCCGAAAGGGTTTTAACGCCGCGCTTGTTAGGTTTGCTTGAGCAAACGCCTGTTGCGCTTTTTGCAATTGATGAAGCTCACTGCGTGTCTCAGTGGGGTCATGATTTTCGCCCAGAATATCAACAACTTTCCCAGTTGATCGAGCGATTTCCACAAGTGTCGCGTTTGGCATTGACTGCTACTGCCGATGAATTGACCCGACAAGACATTGTTAAACATTTACAACTTGAAAATGCGCAAGCATTTATTAGCAGTTTTGATCGACCCAATATCCAATACCAAGTGCATGCAGGATTGAGCAATGCAAAACAGAACTTACTCCAATTCATTCGTCAATATCATTCGAATGATTCAGGAATTGTTTATTGCTTATCACGAAAAAAAGTTGATGATGTTGCCGCTTGGCTATCACAACAAGGTCTGAACGCTTTACCTTACCATGCCGGTTTGGATGCGAAGATTCGCCAATCCAATCAGCAGCAATTTTTAATGCAAGATAAAATGATTATGGTTGCGACTATCGCCTTTGGTATGGGTATAAACAAACCCGATGTGCGTTTTGTCGCACATTTGAATTTACCTAAAAGCATCGAAAACTATTACCAGGAAACCGGGCGAGCAGGACGCGATGGTTTAGCCGCCACTGCGTGGATGAGTTTTGGCTTGCAAGATGTGATCAGTATCAAACAAATGTTGGACTCAAGTGTTAGCAGCAATCAGCGCCGCCAAGTCGAACAGACAAAATTGCAATCCATGTTAGGTTTGGCGGAGTCGTGTCAGTGTCGACGTCAGACCTTGCTTGCTTATTTTGGTGAAACATTAGAAGAGCCCTGTGGTAATTGTGATAATTGTCTGCAAGCACCACAAACTTGGGATGCCACGCTTGCGGCGCAACAAGCGTTGTCCTGTGTGCATCGTAGTGGACAACGTTATGGTGTTAATTATTTATGTGATATTTTGCGTGGGGTTGCAAACGAACGAATTCGCCAAGCAGGTCATGACAAGCTCGGTTTGTTTGGTATTGGACGGGACATTTCAAAAGTGCAGTGGCAAAGTATTTTTCGTCAGTTGATCGCTTTAGCTTACCTCAATGTGGATGCCGATGCTTTTGGGGGCTTAAGCTTAGACGAATCGTGTCGCTCAATTTTACGTGGTGAACAGAAATTATTATTGCGTAGTTATAATGCAACGGCCAAGCATCCGACTTATCAAACCACGACAAATGGTCAAAAACAATTTTTAAATGATTTGTGGCAAGTCTTACGTGAAAAACGTAGAGAATTGGCCAGTGAGCAAGGTGTGCCTGCGTACGTAATATTCCATGATGCGACATTAATGGAAATGGCGGAACAGCGACCTCAGACATTAGCACAAATGGCTAACTTATCCGGCGTTGGACAAAAGAAACTGAATGCCTATGGCGACATTTTTTTGCAATTAATCCAGCAACATCGACAAACACCTGTTGATGCAATGAAAACCGCCAGTGCCGACGAAAGCATACAATTATTTAAATCGGCTATGAGTAGCGAGCAGATAGCAGCGCAGCGTGGATTGACCTTGGAGACGGTGTATGCCCATTTGGCGCAGGGAGTGGCTAGTGGTGAATTAGAGCTGCAGAAAGTGACAGGGCTAGATACTCAAAGCCAAGCTGAAATAATCGCAGAATTCGAATTTAGTGCAGAACCGGGTCGGCTTAAGCCGGTGTACGATTCTTTTCAAGGACGATATTCCTATGCAGTGTTACGCTGCGTTCAGGCCTCGCTTGGAAAACTATTGTAATTACATATGGTTACCGATTCCAGCTAAACTTTTATAGGTCAATAACCCAAGCCTATAAACTTGACAAATTTACTCAGGCATACTTTAATATGCAAACTTAAAACTTTTCCATGCCTAGTTGCATCTAATTAAACTGACTATTTCTAAGGAGTAATGATATGAGTCTACCTGAACGCGACGGCGACGGTTACCTAACTGATATGAACGTGTGGACCCCCGAAATTGGCCGTGCCATGGCTGAGGCCGATGGGATTGAGTTGGACGATACTAAATGGAACCACATCCTAAAAGCACGTGAATTTTTTGATGAAAACGGAACTGTTCCACCCATTCGCAAGTTTGCCAAGTTTATTGGTGAAGATCAAAAACAGTTATTTACCTTATGGTTGACTGGTCCAATGAAACCAATCACCAAATATGGTGGTTTGCCTAAACCTACGGGTTGTGTTTAAAAAAAATCCCGGTGTGATGAGCACCGGGGTTTCGGCAGAGAGAGGGTAGGGCTGTATTTTTATTATGACGAGGAGGAGGCTCGTGTCTCAGTGAACTTGTCGGCAAAGCAATGTGGCAATTTTGCTTGCAGTAAAGCTCAAAATCTTCAAAACTTCTTTGGTTTCTACCGTACCACGCTGGCAGTGGTTGGCGCATAACACACCTAAAGTTTCATCTAACTCATTTTTAATCGGAACGGCGGTAAATGCTGGGTTGACGTAAGGCAGTTCATAAACTTTCGCTACTTTACCTTTGTATTCCGGAATGTGAGTGAGATTAAAGGTAGTGATGGCCTGTCCTGTGCGAAATACGTGGCCGGTCAAACCTTCATCACTGGTGTAGGTCACCTGTAGTTTGTACTCTGGAACATCATAACCATAACGAATACTCAAAACATTGCGCTCTGGATCATTTAGCAGTACTCGCCCCATACCTAGAAAAACACAATGCTGAAGTAATTCGAGAATGGTTTCGAAAGTTTGTTCCAAATCACCCGTATGAAGCCCATCCTCAATCGCTTCCGCAATAAGTTCTTCGGCTTTTTTATAGACTTGCATAGGCACGACCGGGTTCGTATTCGCTTCTTCTATGATGGTGTCCATCATTGTGTTTCCTCAATGTTTAAGTGTTGTTACACGTCTTGGCTTATGCATCGCAATACATATGCCAAAAATAATTCATTGATAGAACAAGAAGATAGCTTGAGTGAGAAAATTTTGACCGCACTTATACGGTGCTATAGCCCGACAGATGGGCTGTTTTGTTGCAAATCGTATTTGTTTGTGGCGCAGTTTAGCCTGACCTATTTATCCGTGTTTTGCACCACAACCCAAGGTGCAACAACTACTGCCCAGAATACAGACTGTGACTGATGCCATTGTTTAGCGTGATCATCATTAGCCCGTGTCACCAGTCCTTGCTCAATCCATTGACTGATACGGTCTTTGTCATCGGCCGCAAGTCTTTCCGCAACATCAACTAAATCTAGTGTGGAATCAACGACAACCAACACACCACGGGCAAAAAACTTTTGCAATTCATTCCAGTCCATTTTGCCGGTTTCAAGATTGAGTTTTGTTGAGAGTTCAGGTTTGCTGTCATCGGAATCGTGTTTCATAGTAAATAGTCTTGTAAATCAGGTAATAGGCGATATTATACCACAGGCCGTGATTTCGCGGTGTGACTACATGGAACGGTGTCATGCGAAGGTATGCCCTATTAATGTTTTTATTAAGTGCTTTTACCGTACAGGCTGAAAAAATGGATGTTTTAAAAATATGCCCGGATAAACCAAATTGTGTGTCATCGCAAGCTAGTCGCCAGCAGCAGCAGATTGCGCCTATTGTTTACATTGGAGATCAAGTGACCGCGATTCAGAATTTGAAACAATTAATGCTGGATTTACCGAGGGTGCAGCTTGTTTCAGAAAAGAATCATTATTTGCATTTCAGTGTGACCACTGCTGTGTTTCGTTTCGTTGATGATGTCGAATTTATATTTGATGATACGAGTAAAGTTATTCATGTGCGATCGGCTTCAAGAGTAGGATATTCCGATATGGGTGTAAATCGTAAACGTGTAGAAAACATTCGCCAATTATTTCAGACTATAGACGCCCATTCTGCGAATTAATGAGTGCCTGGTTTGTTTATATTTTGTTATGTGCTGATGATAGTCTCTATACGGGAATTACCCGAGACTTAGAAGGACGGCTGGAGCAACATAATTATGATGATAAACTCGGAGCCAAATATACACGAGGACGACGTCCGGTAAGTTTAGTGTATCAAGAAGAGCTACCTTCGCGTTCGGCGGCGGCCAAACGCGAATATGCAATTAAACGTTTAAGCAAACAAAATAAATTGGCTTTGATTAACGCGGACTAGTGAGCATGTCCGCCGGGTCCATGAACATGACCATGTTCTAATTCTTCAGCAGTAGCATCGCGTATTTCTTTGACTTCTACATCAAAATTAAGATAGACGCCTGCTAACGGGTGATTTCCGTCAACCGTGACACCTTCATCGTTAATATCTACAACAGTGATAACAATAGGTTCACCACTAGGGCCAGCTGCGTGGTATTGTTGATTGATTTCAATATTAGCATCACCAAACATATCTTTGGGAACGGTCTGGATCATGTGCTCACTTTTTTCGCCGTAGCCTTCTTCAGGAGAAACGCGAACAGAAAGCGAGTCCGACACGATTTTGCCTTCAAGCTCTTTTTCGAGGCCAGGAATAATATTGCCTGAGCCGTGTAAATATACGAGAGGTTCACGACCTTCTGAAGTATCGAGCACATTGCCCTCGTCATTTTTTAAGGTGTATTCAATGGTGACGACTTTGTCTTTTGCGATAGTCATTTGGGGAATCCTTGGTTGAGATTAAACAGATATGCAAGCGAAAAGCATCCAGTTCCATTTAAGCCCAAACACGGATACAAGAGCGCATTGCTCATTTCTAGGTATATTGTAACAAAATCAGCGATGATGCCCAATGCATGCAGCCAGAGTGTGGCGTGTTCACCTGGCTTTTTATTGTTGATTTTGGTGCTTTGCTTGCTGGCCCATACCTGGCTTGTAAATTTTTACTAAATTATGGCCAGTAATTTGACTAAAATATTAGTAACCGCTAATATGTGCGGCTTTTTGCAATTCAGATTACACCTCAATATGCAATCCTACGGAGAAATAAATGTTTCAATTAGCCACTGTGCGTCCAAGTTCACTTAAAGACGATTTACTTTCCGGTTTGACGGTGGCCCTAGCACTGGTGCCGGAAGCAGTGGCATTTGCGTTTGTTGCGGGTGTGCACCCGCTGGTAGGGTTATACGCGGCCTTCATGGTGGGACTTATCACCGCTTCTATTGGTGGTCGGCCGGGAATGATTTCCGGTGCTACCGGGGCATTAGCAGTGGTGATGGTGGATTTAGTGGCGCGTCATGGAGTGGAATATCTTTTTGCCACGGTCGTGCTTATGGGGCTTATCCAAATTAGCGCAGGGGTGTTAAAACTCGGAAAATTTATTCGTCTGGTGCCTTATCCCGTGATGCTGGGTTTTGTCAATGGTTTGGCCATCGTGATTTTCCTGGCGCAATTAAGTCAATTCAAAGTGAGCAACGAGGCGGGTGCTAGTGAATGGATGAGCGGAACCGCACTTTATGTTCTATTGGGTTTAATCGCCTTAACCATGTTAATTATTCATTTTTTACCCAAGTTAACAACCATGATTCCCGCTTCATTAGCAGCAATTATTATTGTTAGCGCCCTGGTCATTGGGTTGAATTTGGATACGCGTACGGTTGGCGATATGGCTTCTATTGCGGGTGGATTACCTGATTTTAGTATTCCTGATGTGCCATTTAATCTAGATACTTTAATTATTATTCTACCATATGCGGTGATTTTAGCCTTGATTGGTCTGATTGAGTCTTTGTTGACGATGACCTTGATCGACGAAATTACGGAAACACGTGGGCGAGGTAACAAGGAATGCATTGGTCAGGGTACGGCAAATGTAGTGACTGGATTTTTTGGCGGCATGGGCGGGTGTGCTATGATTGGTCAGTCGATGATTAATGTCAATGCTGGTGGTCGTGGTCGTTTGTCGGGTATTAGTGCCGCTTTATTTCTGCTGAGTTTTATTTTGTTTGCATCGAGTCTGATTGAAATGATACCCATCGCCGCGCTTGTTGGCGTGATGTTTATTGTGGTGATCGGTACCTTTGAGTGGTCGAGTTTTCGTATTCTTGGCAAAGTGCCAAAAGCGGATGCCTTTGTTTTAGTTTTAGTGTCTGGTGTCACGGTGGCAACCGACTTAGCCATCGCCGTTGTCGTGGGTGTAATTGTTTCCGCATTGGTGTTTGCTTGGCAGCAAGCGAAACGGATAGTTGCTGAATCTCACATGGATGGGAATAAAACAAAAGTTTATCGTATTACCGGTCCGTTATTTTTTGCCTCGGTGCAAAGTTTCAAAGATCTTTTTGATGTGCAGCAAGATCCGATGGAAGTGGTTATCGATTTTGAGGCATCACGGGTTTACGATCATTCGGGCTTGGAAGCGATTGATGCTATAGCACTGCGTTACACCAATGCCGGAAAAAAAGTGCGCTTGAGACATTTGAGTCATGAATGTAAAAATCTATTGGCATGTGCCGGTGACCTGGTTGAAGTCAATGTAGAAGAGGATCCGAAATATCATATTGCGGATAATCGTCTGGCTTAGTTTTACGAATGTTGGCTAGTGCCAATCTAAATCTGTCAAATGTAAAATAAACTAACAGAAATAGCAGCTTAGTGTTTTCTCAGCTCGAGAAAATGAGCCTGTTGTCGATAAAGTTTTATAAGGAATTTAAAACTGATAACAGGGTGTTTCAGCTGAATGACGCTAAAAAAGAAATTTGGCATTATTACTATAGTTTTTGTTGTGGTGTTATTGCTCGAATTGACCATGCTATTCCTAGCGGAAAGTCAGCTCGATACAAGTCAGCAACATCTGGCGCAACAAGAAATACCTTCACTGGAAAAAGCCTACACTTTAAAACTTGCGACTATTCA
>JAOUJM010000422.1 GCA_029883265.1 Gammaproteobacteria bacterium | reverse complement strand
CTGCGGCCACATATGGATAAACGGCACATACACACCATGGTCCAGGCCACGTACTTTTTGTGGTATCTTGGTTTTTAAGACTTGGTTAATATCATCAACCAGTTGCGGACATGCCGGCGCAGGATACTGAATATTATATAGCTCATCGGGAAACCCCCAAAAGTCATAAATCAATTCCTCATGATCCTCAGTCTCCCCAAACATCAATTCATCGGTTTGCCAGTGGGCGGAAAAAACTAATAATGCTTTCGGCTTAGTTAATGCCTTGCCCCAAGCCGCATAATCAGCACCGTCTTTTTGATCGAGCATCAGCATCGGACTGCCATGGCTAACGAATAACACACTTTGTTTTTTACCATTCATTCATTAATTTTTCCTGTTCTGTTCTGTTTTACATTCTCAAACCAGTGTCGTTTAAGCTGATTTCTTCAAGTTTTGCGCTAACACACTCAGCAGTTTTTGATAGTCTATCGGCTTACTGATAAAATCGTCAAAGCCTGATTGCAAGCAACGTTGTTTATCTTCTTTCATCGTGTTCGCAGTCAATGCAACTATTGTTTGCTCATAACCACTTTGGCGCAATTTTTGTGTCGCTTCGATTCCACCCATCACCGGCATTTGCAAATCCATTAAAATTAAATCAAAGCTGTGCCGTTCGACTTCATCAATGGCCATTTGTCCGTTTTCCGCCAACACTACGTCGGCACCAAATCGGCATAGCAATTTCTCTATTAATAATTGGTTGACGGCATTATCTTCAACCAGTAATACTCGTCCAACAAACTGATGTTGCTCAAAATCAATTCGATCGTCGGGTTGTACCTTTTGATCGCTTGTTTCATCACTATATAACAAACATTCTGGTGTAATTGCTTCGGTTGGTATTAACAGATTAAAGCAACTTCCAACACCAGTATGGCTTTGCACTGAAAGTTCACCGCCTAACATTTCCGTCAAATGTTTTGATAATGACAATCCCAACCCGGTTCCACCAAATTTCCGTGTAGTACCCACGTTCGCCTGATTAAATGGAATAAAAATATTTTTTATTTGCTCTTGAGTCAAACCAATACCACTATCCTCAATTGAAAAGTGAAGTAACTGTCGATCACTATCAAACTGTAAGCTAACTTTGACCCAACCTTGCTCCGTGAACTTGATGGCATTGCTGCAAAGATTTAATAGCACTTGCTTTAGGCGTAATGAATCACTATGGATTGTCGAAGGCAATGGAAAATGTAACTCCACATCAAACTGTAGATTTTTTTCCGACGCTTGCATTTCAACTAAGGCTTGCACATCCTTGATTAATTGAATGGGTGATACGGACGTTTGTTCGACTTGCAGTTTGTCTGCTTCAATTTTTGACAAATCCAATATATCATTAATTATACCTAACAAATGCCGACCACTAGCAACAATTGTTTTCAGGCCCGAAATACGTTCGTCGTCTGATTGTTCACTATTCAATGCCAACTGTGCAAATCCAATAATGCTGGTTAAAGGGGTACGAATTTCATGGCTCATGTTGGCTAAAAATGAACTTTTAGCGCGACTGGCCAGGGTTGCTTCTTCCGCCACTAATTCCAAGGTTTCATAGGTATTTTTAAGCTCAACACTCAATGAATTAAATTCTTTTGCTAACTGTGCGACCTCAAAATTGCCACTGATTTCCACTTGCTGACCCAATTGCGATTTATTTTCACGAATACCATGTAAACGATTGGCCAATGTCTTCAACGGACTCACCACGTGTTTTTGCATACCTGCCGATAGGAGTAATGCCGCGAGTAAACTAATGACCGTGACTACCAATACAACTAGATTGCGTGAACTTTTCAGTTGTCCAATTAAACCACTGGTATCGTAAGCAGCACTGATGTTTAAAGAAGGGCTACCCAAATTATTGCCAAAATTATAATTAACATTGAGTCGACTGAAATCTTCGCCTGGATTTTGCCAACGCGGCGATTCATATAATAGTGTTTCGTCTATCGTACTCAAAGCGATTGGCATTCCCACTTCTTTTTCTAGTTCAGCGAATGCTGGCGTCGGATCGGTTTCCAGATAGAAATAGGCATAAGGTTTAAAACCACCGATAGGCAAAAATACTGAAAAACGAATTTGATCATTGTTTTGACAAAATCCGCTGGTGGATTTGAAGCGATCAATCCCCTCACGTTGCGTTGCTGCAAGCACTATTTGTGGACAACTCACTGAAGACTTGTTGCTATCGCTGATATCTCTACTGGCAAAGGCCAGAGCTTGAAAATTAAGATCATAAACAGCCATGCCCGTCAACAAAATGATTCCGTCTTCTGCAAACTGGCGTTGAAATTGTTGCTCTAATAATTGTCTGATGCCCGAACGAGACTGTGTTTTCAGTGCTCGCAAAAAGGGGGTTTCACTCTGTAACGAATAACCCAAATCTGCAAGCTCTGTTTCCAATTTTTGCTGCAAAAAACCACTCTGCAGCAATACCAACTCCCCTAAAATTTGCTGCTGGCTTTCCAGCGCGATTTTACGAAAATAATCACTTGTATTAATAACCAGAAAAACACCCAAGGCGCCCATTAAAAAAATAGCGATATATAGATAGGTTCTGACTGAAACCTGATTTTCCATGAAAAATTTATTGCCTATTTACTATAGGGGTAGCCATTTTTTTTCCACTCTTGAAAACCA
>JAOUJM010000421.1 GCA_029883265.1 Gammaproteobacteria bacterium | reverse complement strand
CATTATTCAATAACACTGGTTGCCACTCAATGTTGACTGCTTGATTACCGGTATAATAAAACGGCAGGTCTATTTGTGCTAAAAAACCTGAACGCCCATCATGACTTAAATGTTGGGCAGTAAGCGCATAATGAGTGGTACCAGGAAGACTAGGGTCTGCAGGATCACCATAGGCAGTAATCGCTGGATAACTCGCAACCCATTGACCAAGACCGTCATAACTTAATTGAACTTCGGTCGCATGTTCGATTTTAGTTTTGATTATTGGCGTTAGTGCTTTGCCTGCTAAATTGAACGATTGAAAAAACAAACTTTCATGTAGATTGACTATACTCGTCCAAAAAAAAGTATAACCATCTGGTCGTGCAAAAATCCATTGTCTGACTACTTGTTGACGAAAAACGCTTGGTGACTGCCAAACACCATTACTCGCCATTTGATACAGTAATCGCCCTGCGTCCACCCACGCGGCTAATATGCGCTTATCCGCCAATTCGATCATTTGATACGATTGTGGATTTGCTTGTAAATTTATAGCAGGTTCGCCGAGTGCTTTCCAACCGGCTATATTTTGTTGTAATAACCAAGCTTTCTTATAAAGCGGCTGCGGACTCAATTCCTGATAATTCACACTGGTAAATGCAACCTTATCTTCGCTACCTTTTAAAAAATGAATTTGTTCAAACGGTTTATTCGGTTCGGGTGAACTAAGACCCACGCCCAAATCGAACTCGCTTGACCAGGTACGCACTGGTAATCCGGCGACTGGCGTATCGGCTCTGGCGTTAATCAATGGTTTGGCTTGACTTGAGCGGTTTGAATTTGTTTGCAATGATTCAGCGCACGCTGATAACAGAAACAGCATGATTATCACGCTATACTTTAAGGCCCCATCCATGTCCGTCCCCAACTAATTTTTATTTTAACTAAGTATAGTCAGCATCGAGGGATAAGGCAAAAGTGGGGTTTTCGCCCCGAACAAATCATAGGATGTTACTTTCTTAGGTTTACTCCAATCCAACAATCCAACAATGCAACAGTTTGTTTTCCGGCATTTTGGCAAATATATATCAACTAACTAATAGGATTCTTCCCATATCATATGATGCTCCAATTGTTTAATGGTAAAGCTTTGCTCCTCAATTATTTCTTTTACAACATCACCCATGGAAATCATGCCGACCAATTTTTCATCCACTATTACCGGCAAGTGTCGAATGCGATGTTTATTCATGCGCACTAGGCACTCACTGACTTCCTGGTCAGGAAGTGCATAATGAACTTTACTCGACATAATTTCTCGTACAGCTGTGTTCTTTGATGATTTACCTTGAAGAATAACTTTTCCAGCATAGTCGCGTTCAGAAATAATACCAATCAATTTATCCTGAGAAACAACAACAGCGAGTGCGCCAACACTTTTTTCATGCATCAATTTTATTGCATCAAAAACAGTATCATCTGGGCCAATACTCCAAACTTGCCCATCTTTTTTCTCTAATAGCTTTTCTACACTTTTCATAGTTCACCTCATCATTTTTGTCACTCATTGTCTGCAAGTCAATTCTTGCGAGAGCAACCTGAAAAACCGTTAATTTTCTGTTATTTATACATATTTCAGTTTTTCCTTCCTATAATCATCATCGGCCTAATCGCAGCATTTAATTAGATAATGTCTGCGGAATATGTTGACACCAGAGACTACCGATTCTGTTGAAAATGCCCAGAAACAAACACTTATGCAAATCCTTTGCTGGGCTTTAAATTCAGTTTGTATTTACATAAAAGCGATTAATTTGTCGCCACCAAAAAGAATTCCGTCTCACATACCCAATGGCCGTCAATACTCTTCAAGAGACGATGTCTATAGCCATAGTGAACAGCAAGATTTTTCCGTAACCAAACAAAGCAATGCGGTTCTTTCTTGACTTTCCTACTGCGAGGCATTCAGATTATAAGCATTTGCATCCAGGCAAAATTCTTGTAAAGTAGCGCAGCCCCATAATACTCATCCATACAAGTTAATTAACTTGTTAAACACTAGGGCGTTTTATAGCTTGGTGCGCCTAAGGAAACAAACATTCATGAAATTTTTCACCCAAATCCAAGCCATAAAGTTAGTCGTGCTCATTTTCTCTCTAACAACAATACAAGCCAAAGCCCAACAACAATTGCGAATCTATGATATACCGCTCATGGATTTTCCGTTCAATAGCAGTGCTTATCCAAGCATGCGGCAGTCTTTAAAACTCAGTTTGAATTATTATTATTTTGCACATAATAGCTTTGCCGATCATTATACCTTTGGCAAATGGCGTAACCATAGTTATTGGAAACGTGTCGGTCCTATTTATCTATTTGATTTTCTATCTGAATGGTTACCACTCAGTGCAACCTGGATGCATGAGGAATGGCATCGCTCAGGCCTCGGTAAGTTTGGATATCATAGCTATAACGATGTTTACAAAATTCCATTGTTCGCTAGTGTTATCGCTGTTAGTGAGGTCAAAGACGAAGACTTAATCGCTTTTAAAGCAGAACATCCTGCGGATTTTGTACGTATGCATTCGGCGGGAATGGAGGGTCAGTATGCCATGAATCTCGAGATCGAAAAAAATGCTTTTTTCTATAACCACGGTGGTGGCATGGGGCTGGTCAAATTTTTAAACTATGTCAGCAACACCTCTTATCT
>JAOUJM010000012.1 GCA_029883265.1 Gammaproteobacteria bacterium | reverse complement strand
CCACCTTGCCCAACATAATCGATGCCGAGCAATATTTTTCAGCGGATAACTCAACTGCCCGTTTAACATTTTGCTCTTTTAAGCCGCTGCGTCCACTGACCACAAAATGGGCATGGATCTTGGTAAAAACTTTGGGAACTGCCTCTGCGCGCTCGGACTCGAGTTCCACATAACAAGCACTAATAGGCTGACGGGATTTTTTTAGAATACTTACCACATCATAAGCACTACAGCCGCCCATACCAAGCAATAACATCTCCATAGGCCGAACCCCAAGATTCTGACCACCTCCTTCAGGCGGACCATCCATAACCACAGCGTGACCGCTGGCTGATTCACCGACAAACATGGCGTTATTAACCCATCGAACAACTGATTTCATTTTAAGCTCCCACACCAAGGTGCCGATATGGTACCACAAATGGCAAAAAAACCGTGGTCAAAGCGGTTTTCTGACCTAAACACAAAAGGAAAGAGGTTTTTATGGCCAACCCAATGTCCAATTCGCAAGAACCTGCGAAAACTACTGGCAATAGTACAATTGATCAGTTTCTAGAACACTGTCATTTACGCCGTTATCCAAGCAAAAGTCTGATTATTTACGCCGGTGACACGCCTGATGTCCTGTATTACCTCATCGATGGTTCAGTTGCCGTACTCATGGAAGACAATGATGGCCACGAAATCGTGCTTGCCTATTTAAACAAGGGTGATTTTTTTGGCGAAATGGGTTTATTCGATAATAATCCTGCTGGCCGCTCAGCATGGGTTCGAGCACGTAATGATTGCACACTTGCAGAAATCAGCTATAGCAAATTCCGCTCTATTACCCACGAAAATCCAGATTTGTTATTTGCTTTGGCTGGCCAAATGGCCACTCGTTTACGCAAAACTAGTCGCAAAGTGGGTGATTTAGCATTTATGGATGTAGCCGGACGTATTGCACGCACATTACTCGATTTGAGTAAAGAGCCCGATGCGATTACTCATCCCGACGGCATGCAAATCAAAATCACTCGCCAAGAAATTGGTCGAATTGTTGGTTGCTCGCGTGAAATGGCCGGGCGTGTTTTAAAAGAATTGGAAGAACAAGGCCTGATTTCCGCTTCCGGTAAAACCATAGTCGTGTTTGGCACTCGTTAGCTACGACAAAACTTAACTAAAAAAACAATTTCTCCAACGCCTCTCCCGGACTCACTGCACGCATAAACGCTTCTCCCACAAGAAAACTATTCACATGGTGAGCGCGCATGGTCGCGACATCTTCACCATTCAAAATACCGCTCTCCGTAACAACAATCGTGTCTGGTCCAATCTGATCAAGCAAATCAATCGTGGTTTGTAGACTGACGTCAAAGGTACGTAAATTACGATTATTGATGCCCACCATGGGCAAGTTCAATCTCAAAGCTCGTTGTAATTCCTCGGCATCATGCACCTCAACTAAAACATCAAGTTTTAGTTGTTGCGCCAATGAGGTGAGTTGCTGCAATTGCCTATCGGTCAATGCCGCGACAATTAGTAAAATACAATCAGCCCCAAGAACCCTCGCTTCGTAAACTTGATAGGGATCAACAATAAAATCTTTCCGCAATACTGGAATATCACAAACTGCACGTGCCTGCTGTAAAAAAGCGTCAGCTCCTTGAAAAAAATCCACATCGGTAAGTACGGATAGACATGCCGCACCATGTGATGCATACGATCGAGCGATTTCCGCTGGGTGAAAATTTTCGCGTAAAACACCTTTGCTTGGCGAAGCCTTTTTGATTTCGGCAATTACCGCTGACTGCCCCTGCGCCAATTTCGCTTGCATTGCATTAACAAAACCACGCGTATCGGCAGACTCTCGTGCTTGCACTTGCAACTCATCAAAACTTACACGCTTTTCGCGTTCACTGATTTCTTCTAATTTTCGTTTTAGTATTTTTTTTAAAATGTCGGGAGGATTATTCATTTTTACTCTAACAACTCTGTGAAAAACTGACCAATAATTCTAATTTTTTCATTGCTGCGCCATTATCTATAACCGCTGCGGCTTTCTCTATTCCTTGTTGCATACTATCGGCAAGTCCTGCTGCATAAATCGACGCGCCTGCGTTTAACAAGACAATATCTCTGGCAGGGCCTGATTGCCCACTAAAGATTTGTTTGATCATATGCAAGCTTTGTTGCGCGTCACTCACAGCCAAACTAGCCACATTACCACGTGACAAGCCGAACTGTTCAGGCTCAATATAATAGGTTTTGATTTTACCGTGGCTCAATTCTGCCACAAAGGTTTTCGCGCCAATACTTATTTCATCCATGCCATCATCAGCATGGACGACCAATACGTGTTCACTCCCTAATTGCGCCAACACTTGCGCTAAAGGCTCAACCCAGTCTTTGGAGAAAACTCCGATGACCTGATTAGGTGCTCCCGCAGGATTGGTTAATGGACCCAACACATTAAATACCGTGCGCACACCCATTTCCTTACGTGGACCTATTGCATGTTTCATCGCACTGTGATGCATAGGGGCAAACATGAAACCAACGCCGACTTCATTCACGCAAGCAGCAACTTGATCAGCGTTCAAATCCAATTTAACGCCTGCGGCTTCTAAGACATCGGCACTACCCGATTTGCTCGATACAGATCGATTACCATGTTTCGCGACCTGGGCACCAGCGGCTGCGCTTACAAACGCACATGCCGTGGAAATATTGAAGGTGTTTGCGCCATCACCACCCGTACCGCAAGTGTCGACCAAGTGTGGTCCTTTAACATTTACGTTGGCCGCTAATTCGCGCATAACACTGGCCGCAGCCGCGATCTCATCTACGGTTTCACCCTTCATGCGCAAACCGATGAGGAATCCACCAATTTGTGCAGGTGTCGCTTCTCCTGTCATGATTTGCCGCATTACCGCCTGCATCTCATCTTTACTCAAATTCTGTTTTTCGGTAACCGTTTTAATCGCCTGTTGAAGATTCATTATCGCTGGCCTCCCTCAGTTTTTAAAAAATTGGCTAACATCTCATGCCCCTGTTCAGACAATATTGATTCAGGGTGAAACTGTACGCCTTCGATGGGTAATGTTTTGTGACGCACTCCCATAATCTCATCCACGACTCCTTGCTCACCCTTGGTCCAAGCCGTTAATTCTAGACATTCAGGCAAACTGGACTGCTCTATAACTAATGAATGATAACGCGTAACCTCTAGGGGATTCTTCAAACCCTCAAACACACCGGCCTGCTGATGGTACACCAGCGAAGTTTTACCGTGCATTATTGCTTTGGCGTGAACGATTTTTCCACCAAAGGCCTGGCCGATACTCTGATGCCCTAAACAAACCCCCAATATCGGTAATTTTCCAGCAAAATATTTAATTGCCTCTACAGAAATTCCCGCTTCATTTGGCGTGCATGGACCAGGGGATATCACTAAATGGCTAGGCTGTTTCGCGATGATTTCTTCAATGCTGATTTTGTCATTGCGATACACCTCAACTTCCACACCCAGCTCACCAAAATATTGCACCAGGTTGTAAGTGAATGAGTCGTAATTATCGATCATCAATAACATAGTTTTTACACCGCAAAAAACAGCGAGTTTAGCATGACAACCTAAGCTCTGACACTGGCACAACTTAAGAAATGCACGCCACAGGCGATATAAGGCACTAATCCTTCCGTCCGACCAATCGGCATTGAATTTGAAAGCCAAGCGGAGCATGAGCCATATGAACAGCAAAAACTCATTGATTTTATTAACACTTATTAGCTTGAGCCTATTTAGTGTGAGCGTTTCAGCCGACTATACTGCTGATCGTATTGCCATGGATGTAGGCACCAGCAACAAAGGCGTTCATATTGCCCGTGCGATATTACAATGGGATTGGCGCAAACGGGAAGACAGTCAGTGTTTCTGTGATTTGTCTTATATTGAGGTAGATGTAAGCCATTGGAAACCAAAAACCGCTTCGATTGGCGAAAGCTATTTGACCGATATCGGTATCAAGCCTGTATTTCGCTTGGATCGACCACCTTTAGCCGCTTGGTTTAAAGCACGCCCATTTCTTGAAGGTGGTGTCGGCATTCATTATCTAAGTGCCGTTAACTTACCCAACACTCGCTTTTACACTTCCACCCAGTTCCAATTCGGTGAACATTTTGCCTGGGGTTTTAGCTTCAAAAATGGCCTGGAGCTCAGTCAGCGCTTCCTCCACCTATCCAATGGGGCCATCCGCAAACCTAATCCGGGAATTAACTACAAAATCATTCACGCTTCACTGCGCTTTTAAAAGTCGCTTTTACTCTACTGATTGATTGCCTATAATCCTGGCTGTTTTGCCAAGGATTTAGTTTTTATCATGATGACTGCTATCGCCAAGTCCATAGTTGAGCACCGTTTATTCCAACCTTTCATCATTGGCGTTATTCTGTTTAACGCTGTGCTTATCGGCATGGAGACTTATCCAGGGGCAGTGAACGTCTTTGGTACGAGTCTTGAGCACCTCGATCAAATCTGTTTATGGATTTTTGTAATCGAAATCGTGCTCAAAATCATTGCACTGGGGCGCAAACCTCATTTGTTTTTCACCAGCGCCTGGAATAATTTTGATTTTATAATCGTTGCGCTGGCTTTCGTACCTGGTTTGCAAGGCCAAACCACTGTGTTGCGTTTGATTCGACTATTGCGAGTGCTACGCCTGCTTAGCGCTATGCCGAATATGCAAATCATGATAATTGCTTTGATTCATAGTATTCCTCGCATTGGTCAAATGGCCTTAATGGCGAGTTTGTTGTTCTACATATATGCAGTTATTGGCACGACTTTGTTTGCTGAACATGACCCTCAGCACTGGGGCACATTACATATTTCCTTATTAAGCCTATTCCGCATTCTCACCTTGGAAGACTGGACCGACTTAATGTATAGCGGCATGGAGGCTTATGACTGGGCCTGGGTATTTCATGTAAGCTTTGTTTTGCTCGCTACGTTTATCATTTTTAACATGTTGATTGGAATTATACTTAGCAGCATGGAAGAAGCACGAGTCGAAGTGGAAAAAGAGAATAATAAGTCCAACGCAGACACACAAGAGAAACTCGACGAAATAAAAAGAGCGGTTGAAAGCCTGGAACAACATATAAAGGATAAGTCTTAAAATCCAATGCGAAAACAATTTTATTTTTTTACCTGCTGGATTTTTTTCTGGTTTAGCAGCACCGTTACGGCACAACCCATTCGCATCGAACCCAATAACACAGCCGAGTTGATGCAATTATTACTTAAAGATTCATCACAAACTTATTTTGTTAAACATTTGCCAAGTGATTTCCCACTTATTGAAGACATCAACATCAAAAAAAAATTATTTCTAAGTTCGCTAATCCCTCTGGTTGAAAGCGAAAACACTCGCATATTAGAACAACGTCAACTGGCAGCTGAATTGCTGAGAAATTCAAGAATTTTGCCGCGGCAAGACCATCAATTATGGCTAGACAGCTTATACCGTAAATACAACATGCAAACCCAGCGAGATCGGCAACAATTGTTGCGACGGGTTGATGAGGTACCGATGGCTTTAGTATTAGCACAGGCCGCCATGGAAAGCGGCTGGGGCAATTCCCGTTTTGTTTTACACGGCAATAATTTGTTTGGTCATTGGACGTTTAATAAAAATCAAGGTATCAAACCTAAACACGCCGCCCCAAATACAAACCATTACGTAAAAAAATTTCCAGACTTACGTAGCTCCATTCGTCAATACCTACATAATATCAACACCAATCACGCCTATCGTGAATTGCGCCAATGGCGTGCAGAAATGCGTGATAGCCATCAAGACCTCGACCCATTTCGCCTAGCCGATGCTTTGTGGCGTTATTCACAGATGGGAAACGATTACGCTGAAGCATTGCAACAAATTATGCGTTCACGTATGTTTCAAGAAACTGTTAAGCTTAATTCGATAAACTAATCACCACAGCAAATTCCAACTGTGGTAACCAAGAGGTAAACCATGTTTACAGCAGAGACAGTTATTGGTGGATTTATCACCCTAATCTTAATGCTTATCGCCTATAAACTACCGCATATACGCTGGTTTCATAAATCCACCATGGCTTTAGTCATGTTATTTGATTTAGCCATGCCGTTTTATCTCTACATGAATCGTGATTGGAAAGAACGTTTGATCGATGGTGGAGAAATTTTAAATTTTCTAATTTGGATGCATATTGGCCTGGTGGTTACACTTTATATACTTTATTTCATGCAAATCAAAGCGGGGAAGGCTTTGGCTAAAGGTGACGAAGAGCAACGTGAAAATCATCGCAATCAAGGTCGAGGAATTTTGTTAACTCGCACCTTGGTTTTACTTACCGGCGCTTTATTATACGAGCCACCTGAATAGACAAACAAAAAAAGCCCGCGAACAATAGCGGGCTTTTTTTCAGATTAGAATCAATTAACGCGATAAACGACGCTTCTCTTCGATTAAGTCGTGAATCATAGGCGTTAAAATTATTTCCATAGCAAATCCCATTTTTGCAGCCGGCACGACTATCGTGTTCGGACGCGACATAAATGAATCAGCAATCATATTCAACAAATAAGGGAAGTCCACTTTCTTCGGGTCACGGAAACGAATCACAATAAAACTTTCGTCTGGCGTCGGAATATCGCGCGAAATGAATGGGTTCGACGTATCCACTGTGGGTACCCGTTGGAAGTTCACATGAGTACGTGAAAATTGCGGCGTAATAAAATGAACATAATCATGCATACGACGAAGAATCGTATCGGTAACGGCTTCAGCGGAATAACCACGCTGGGCAGTATCACGATGGATTTTTTGAATCCACTCAAGATTCACAATTGGCACCACGCCAATTAATAAATCCACAAATTGTGCAACATTAACACCTTCTGACGCTACACCACCGTGCAATCCTTCATAGAACAATAAGTCGCTATTCGGTGGAATATCTTCCCAAGGTGTAAATTCGCCTGGTTGTTGACCATAAGGCGCGGCTTCTTCTTCAGAGTGCAAATATTTGCGTGTTTGGCCAGCGCCGGTTTCACCATAAACGCGGAACAAATCTTCCAGTTTATCGAAAATATTACCTTCTGGACCAAAGTGACTCAGTATACGACCTTCATCTTGCGCTTTAGCTATCGCTTGTTTCATCGCCACTCGGTCAAAACGATGAAAACTATCACCCTCAACCACGATCGGACTAATTCCCTCACGACGGAAAATATGTTCGAATGCATTTTTTACCGTGGTGGTTCCAGCGCCTGATGAACCCGTGACACACACTACAGGGTGTTTAGCAGACATAAATTTCTCCTTCACAAAACTATAAAAATCGGTATCGCCTGAGGATTGTAAATTGCCGGTTTGTACCTGATGCACCGGACGAGTGAGGCTGATTACATTCAGCCCACAATCCCTACAGAAGCCGCGAAAAGAGCGCAAGTATACCGAATTTCGCGTTATTTGTACTCTCTAACACAGAAAAAACCACCGCCTTCACTTAAGCCTTTGACTTTAATGTAATTATTTCTAGGTTTGAGTGTATGTGCTAAGATGTTAATAGTTTTCCTCAGTCTATACACATGCGCAAAAACAACACTTACCATTCCATCTGTATCATCCGTTTATCAGCCCTCGGTGATATTTGCCATGTCCTGCCAAGCATACGCTGTATTCAAAAGGCTTATCCACGTGCACAAATAACCTGGATCATTGGCAAGCTTGAAGCACAAATGTTAGCTGGAATCGAAGGTATTCGTTTCATTGAATTTGATAAAAAAAAGGGTCGACGAGCATTCAAGGAATTAAAAAGCAAGCTAAAAAAGCAACGCTTTGATTTGCTACTGCACATGCAAACCTCAGCACGAGCTAACCTTATTGCTTGGCAAATTAAAGCAAAAATTAAAGTAGGCTTTGATTGGGCGCGGTCTCGTGAAGGCCATTATTTAGTTTGTAATCGCCATCTCCCAGCCATTACAAAACCGCAACACCAGCTAGAAGATTTTCTTGATTTTCCACGTTATTTAAAGCTCGACACTTCTGAACTACGTTGGGACATTCCCATTCCTGATGCAAACAAACATTATCTTGAACAATTTATTCCAGCGAATAAAAAAATCATTGTTGTTAATGCATGCTCTAGCCCCTCAAAAAGAGTTTTTCGAAATTGGTCACCCCACGCTTACGCCGACGTCATCAATTATCTGCAGCAAGAGTCCCAGCGAGTGGTCGTTTTGTGTGGTGGATTGAGCCAGTTTGAACGCAATACCAGCGAAAAAATAATGACCTCCTGTAACAAAATGCCAATAAACTTAGTCGGTAAAACTTCCATCAAACAATTACTGGCTTTGTTGCAACAAGCCGAGTTACTCATCACATCCGATTCCGGCCCCGCACATATGGCGAATGCTGTCGGAACACCAGTAATCGCGTTGCATGGCGCTACTAATCCCGCACAAATTGGGCCTTATTTAAGCCAGGAATGGGTGGTGTCAGTTTACGCAGAGGGTGTAAAACAAGAATACCAAAAATCCGTGGAACAAATGCCGTGGGGCACACGTGTACATTTAGAAAATGTAATGGAAATGATCAGTAGCAAGCAAGTTATTGATATGCTCAAACGTTTTTATGCAAACACAAAACAGCTCATAGATAATTGATTTAATTATTTAAGCCCTTATGTAATGGCGCCGATGAAATAAATTACATACATCGAAGAGGTCATCCTCATGTCGCGGCTTTTTTTCTGCATCCTTTTCCTTCTTTTTATTAGTGCTTGCGCAAACACACCCAACAAATCCAAACAAAATATTATTCTTTCTGACGACGGCCTAAGCGAAATATCTCTGCAAAAAAACTGGCGTAAACAACACAATCTAAACCAGGTTGCATCCATCCAAGCCGCAGACATGCAACGTGAGCTTTACCTCATTGTCATTAGCGAACAGGTCGACCCTAGCCGCGGGATTAGCTTGACCGATTATTCACGCCTCACCGTTAGCAACATTGCCAATAACCTCGAACAAGCAGCAATTACTGACCAACACGAATTGATAATTGATGGCCAAAAAGCTATTCAAACCGAAGTACGCGGCATTATTAACAACATTGGCATTCACTATATCAGTACCGCTATTGCAGGTAAAAACGCCTATCACCACGTATTGTCGTGGACGCTGGCATCTTTAATAAATGTTAACCGTGATCGACTAGTCGCTGCCACTGATGGATTTAGTTTGTCGGATAATCAACGCAATCCTGTTGCCAAACAATATTTTCAATTTGACTGGCCACAGGATTTACATGCCGAAGTGGAATTTAAGATTACCGACGAAAAAATTATTGCTGGCGAATCTGATCGCAAAGTCATTTCCGGTCACTACGATTTAGCGACGCAAGGCCAAAAAAATCATCTATTGGTCAGCTCCAATAACACTAGCATTACCGTTGAGGACGCTAGTGAGGAGCAAGCATCAAACGAAATCACAAATATGCTGGCGCAACTAACCGCACAAACACCTTCGTTTCTAGTCACTCCACAAGGCACGTTTCATCGTATTGTCGATGCCGAACCCATGCGGAAAAAAGCGCTCACTATCGTTAACAAAAAGATAGACGAATTAGCACCTAATCGAAAATCACAAATTCGACAAAACATAGAAAAAGTGTTGTCAGACTCGACAATTTCAACTTTGCTAAATGAATATTGGAATGAGTTAGTTGGTTACTGGGCCGACGGCACTATGGCTCAAGGTGAAACCATACGTGCCAGTGGCACTTATCAACTTCCCATGCTGCATGACAAACAAACCGAAATGGAAATTACTTATGAGTTTATCGGCAACGTCCCATGCACCGATAAAGATATGAAAAAAAGTTGTGTGCATCTGCGCACCCGCAGCATAGTCAATGCGGATAATGCGCGGGAAGCCATGGGACTCTATTTATCCGACGTAGCCCAACAAAAGGTGAATATCCATTCCATGAGCATACAATCAATCGTTGATTTGGTGTCAGACCCACACACATTATTGCCTTATAGTGTTACCAAAACCAAAAGCAATACTTTGAATTTTGATATCTCTGGCCAAAAGACTACAACTGAAAAAATTGAAGTTTACGAATCATCTTTCAAATATAAAAAACGGGGCACTTAAGGCCCCGTTCTTTTATCTGAATCATCAGCAAAAAACTTATAGTGGTTTAATTACCAACTCTTCAGCGCTTGCTTTCAAGAAACCATATTTAGCATAGATGTTTTGCGCATCGTCAGTTGCTAAATATTCAAGATAGCGCTTAGCGTTAGCTTGATTACGGCCTTCTTTCAAAGTACCAATGGCATAGCCGACTTTGCTTTCTTTATTGTAAGGTGCTGGAATTGATACACCCTCAATATTGCGCTTATCGGTTTTTGCCTCAACTACTTCAGTCGTCCAAACAATGCCTACATCGGCTTGACCGTTTTCAATTCGATGAGGTGTTTCGCGGTGATGACGTGCAGTGAACCAAGTTTTACCTTCAACTGCCCAGCAAGATTTACATTTCTTGTCAGCAGTGACTTTTTCGTAAAGCCCAAGGTCTTTCAACATTTCAGAACCATAGAACTTGAAAATACCTTCAGTCAATGGATTTGGATGTGATTGCACGATATCGTCACGACCTAAATCTTCAACACCTTTGATACCTTTTGGATTGCCTTTGGCAACCATCAACTCAAGTTTGTTGTGAGTGTAAACGATGTGATCTTCCATCTTACCCTCTTTTTTCAACTTCTTGAGATGTTTGATATTTACACTGGCAAATAAGTCAGGATTCATTGCTGTGTTTTGGCCATCGATTTGGCCTTGCTTAAGAATTTGGCCTTTTAAAATTTGGCCAGGTGGAATTGTTTCAACATAAATGGTTTTGATATCAGGGTTTTTCGTTTGGAAATCCTTAATTAACTCTTCCATTACCATGAACTGGTTACCCGCCAAATACATTACTAAGTCTGACGTATAAGAATCACCGATTTGACCGTAATCAATTTTCCCACCCGTGTGGAAAGTACGATAATCATGGCCATGACCAGCATCTTTTTTTCCACCCATGCCGGCACAACCGACGGCTAGGCCTAACGCAATCACAGCGGTACCTAGTGTTTTTGCTACTGTTTTCATTATTTCTCCCTCATCGACAAGTATGATACTCCATAGGTAACTGCTTATATTCCCCTCTCAACCGAACACTATCCCTGTCAATAAGCAGCACCAATTCCTAATAGGAACCTCAGTTTTTAACACTACGGTTTTAGCTAAGCAAGCTCCACATTCAAAAAACTGAGAAAATAAGGTAAGATTGCGCGCTACAACCTTATTCACCCAAGCCAGATTAATCTATGTATAAATATTTCTTAAGTGGTTTTGATCTCGACCAGGAAACAGCAGAACTGATTGCCGGCCGCGTCCGCGCAGAAACATTGCAACAAGGAACTTATGGCTATCGCTTTTCCCTCAGTGAAAAACTAACTACCGACGAAACCGTAGGTATTGGAGAAGACTATGAGTGTGACATCTTAAACCTGCCTTTAGAGTTTAATCCAGACGATGTCAAGTTAGTTATTTCCGATATGGATTCGACCTTTATAGCAATAGAATGCATTGACGAAATAGCCGATTTCGCAGGGAAAAAGACCGAAGTTTCGCAAGTCACTGAACGCGCCATGCGCGGTGAGCTCGACTTTGCAGCATCCCTAACCGCTCGCGTTAGTTTATTAGCAGATTTACCCGCAAGTGTGCTTGACCAGGTATATGAACAGCGCTTAACACTGAACCCGGGAGCTCATGAATTGGTTCAGCAACTAAAAAAGCATCAAATAAAATTTGCATTGGTATCCGGTGGATTTACCAGCTTCACTAAACGCCTAGAAACAGAATTTGAATTAGATTACACCCGCGCCAATAAATTGGAAATCAGCAACAACAAACTCACCGGAAAAGTCTTAGGTGATATAATTGGCGCCGAAGCAAAACAAGCCTATTTACTTGAGCTTTGCCGACAACTTAATATTTCTCCACAACAAACAATTGCCCTGGGCGACGGTGCCAACGATTTAAAAATGATGCAACAAGCCGGATTGAGTGTGGCCTACCGTGCAAAACCTACCGTGCAACAGCAAGCTAATTGCGCGCTTAATCACTCAGGATTGGATGCGGTCTTAAACTTGTTATCGCTATAATTTACATTTTGTAACTTGCTGTGAACCAATCCACATTTTCGCTAATACAATGCTCCAAAAAGACGATATAGAACACAGTTTGCACACACCATAGGAGCTTGTTCAAGCTAAGCAAAAAAAGGGAGTTAAAAACGCACAGGAGTGGCTGCTTGGCGTTGACTCGAAGAAAAAATGAATAACGTCGATCACCCTCGCATAATATGCACTGATTTAGCCGCTGGTTACCACCGCAATATCACCGTCGCCACCAGCATCGCTGGCGCAGTAACTTTTTTTGGCGCGTTTAATATCGGTTTATTATTTTTCTCAATATTAATAGCGTAATAAATCTTGAAACCCACACAAGGCGCAAATATCCTAATTTTTGCGCCCTGTTTATTTATAGAAAAGTCGCTAACCACTGCAAAGCTTTGTCTTCATCATCGAAAATTTTAACAGGAATCGGCCAATTCGTTATATGAAAGAACGAATCAATTAATTCTTTTGTGTCTTGGCCTTCTTTTGTCGTTATGTCTACCGCATAGGCTAATGCACTCACTGAATTTAGAACAAAATTTAAATTCATATCCCGTGTTTCAGCCGCATAACCTTTTAAATGCTGAAATTGAACCAATAAGGGCCGTTTTCTATCCGACAATCGATTGCGCTCGTCCGCCACAAACATGGCACAAGGTTTGGAAATAATTGAGTCAAAATGATATTCACGAAAAATCCCGTCATCCCCCAATATTAAGCTGGGAAATTTTTTTTCATTTGCGATGGACATTGTTTTTCAATACCTCAACATAGAATAGAAGACATAGAGACCCATTGCATTCAAGCCCAAAAAACAAGAATTTTTTATGTACGCTATTCAGTTTAGCACAAAAACAAATTATTCAATTTTGAGAAAAAAATAACGACTGAACATTAGGAAATGTTGGGTAAATTTTTTACCGTACAAGCAATATCAAAATAACTATTTTCGACGAAAAGCCAAATCCCACACTTCATGCCCCAAACCCTGACCACGTTTTTCAAATTTGGTTAATGGTCGAAAATTAGCGCGTGGTGCGAAATCGTTTTTTGGATATATATTTTCTAATCGCTTTTCCTGCAATAAAACTTCACGCATGTGATCAGCATAGTGCTGCCAGTCAGTCGCTAAATAAAGTTCACCGCCGAATTTTAGCTTTTGCGTAAGCAAATGGATAAAACTTGCTTGAATCAAACGCCGCTTATGGTGTTTTTTCTTATGCCACGGATCCGCGAAAAAAATGCAAACCCGATCCAAACTTTTATCCGGCACTTGTTTTTGCAAAAACTCTACTGCATCAGTAAGCACTACTTTGGCATTATTACAATTATGCTCTTGTAGCTGATGAATCAGATGACCCGCGCCTGGACGAAAAACTTCTACACCTACAAAATTTATTTCCGGATGCTGAACGGCTTGGGCGAGGAGACATTCGCCTTTACCGAAACCAATTTCCAAATGCACTGGTGCTATACGACCAAAAATTTGCTGAAAATCCAACAACCCATCACTGGCCTCGATCCCATAACGTGGCCAGTAGTCAGTCAAGGCACGCTCTTGTCCCAGCGTGAGTCGACCTTCACGACGAACAAATGAACGTACAGTACGTTTATGAATGGGTTCTTGACTCATTGAAATTAGAAAAATAAACCATCCACCGGTGATGATGCGCTAGCGTAGGCTTTTTTGGCAATGCGGCCTGCAAGGTAGGCTTCACGGCCAGCCTCAATGGCTTTGCGCATAGCTGAGGCCATGAGTATTGGATTTTTTGCACCAGCGATAGCCGTATTCATTAATACACCATCACAGCCGAGCTCCATGGCAATTGCAGCATCCGACGCAGTACCTACACCAGCATCCACCAAAATTGGAACATTGGCATTTTCCACTATCTGGCGAATATTGTAAGGATTACGAATCCCCAAGCCGGAACCAATTGGTGCAGCTAGGGGCATAACCGCAACACAACCCATTTCTTCGAAGTTTTTGGCTGCAATTGGATCGTCATTAGTGTAAACCATGATCTTGAAACCATCTTTGATTAAGGTTTCAGCAGCTTTATAGGTTTGCCGAATATCGGGAAACAAGGTCTTCTCATCCCCAAGCACTTCCAATTTCACTAGATCATGACCATCAAGTAGTTCACGCGCTAAACGACAAGTGCGAACCGCATCCTCAGCGGTGTAACACATGGCCGTATTGGGTAAATATACATATTTAGATGGCGGCAAAACGTCGACAATATTCGGCTCACCTGGGTTTTGGCCCATATTGGTCCGGCGCACGGCGATAGTTACAATCTCTGCGCCACTCGCTTCAGTCGCTAACTGGGTTTCTTCCATATCTTTATATTTGCCCGTGCCGACCAAAAGACGAGAGCGATATTGCACTCCGTCAATAACTAGGGGATCTTGAATATTGCGATTTTCTGTATTCATTTATTTACTCTCGATTTTAATTGGCACCACCACCAATGGCGCGCACGACTTCGACAACTTCGCCACCGCTGAACTGGTGCTGGGCATATAAACTCCGCGGCAAGATTTCCTGATTCACTTCCATAGCAATGCGTTGCTCAGATAAATCCAGCATATCCACGAGCTGCTGGGCTGTACAATTTTGCGGAAGTTGAATGGTTTCACCATTTAATCGGATTTCGATGGTTTGCATGATAAATTCCCTAGCCAATAACCCCGGTTTGAAACAAAAACAAGCCGACACTCACAGCCGCTGATACTAAAAATATACTTAAAAGAATAAAAGCCATCACTAAACGCATGGATATTTCCTTCAAAAAATGGCCAGGTATTATACGCTATTCTGAATCTTTTGATGCAATCTGCAACGAACCATTGCACTCAGGGCAATAAGTCCATTTAGGCAATTTATCACTTGCATCCATTTCAATAATGATTTCCTTGTGATGATGAGGGCATAAACCAACAACTTTTTCCTTACTATCTTCCTGCTTGGAACGCGCCACAAAAAAAACAGGGCCAGCAATAAGAAAAGCGGGAACGAGGAAAAAGTGAGCAATTGGAATAAATAAGGTAACAGCAGCACCTAACAAACAAATACCTAAAGCCGTCAGTGCGCGCTTACTCCGGTCGGATGCGCTATATCGTGTTAGAAATAAATGTGCCGTCTGCGACTTCTTGTCCGCCGCATTTAACAAAACATCGATTTGCTCTTGAGTTGCCATAAATTCCTCTGTCCTTGTTACAATGCCACACCTTTACAATATAAGCCTATCATGAAGAAAAGCAGCACCAAACCACTTAAACCTGAACAATTCGCCCAGCAATTGCTCGCCTGGTACGATATCAATGGCCGAAAAAATCTTCCGTGGCATCAACAAGCCAATGCTTACAAAGTCTGGCTATCCGAAATCATGCTGCAACAGACTCAGGTCACCACAGTGATTCCCTATTTTCAACGTTTTCTACGTCGCTTCCCCACACTGTCTGATTTAGCAGGAGCAGATCTAGATAGTGTGTTAAGCCTTTGGTCAGGTTTAGGTTATTATGCCCGAGCGCGCAATTTACATGCTTGTGCAAGACAAATACTCGATAAACATCACGGTGAGTTTCCTCAAGATTATGAAACCGTAATGCAGCTACCTGGCGTGGGTCGCTCAACAGCCGCCGCCATACTTGCACAGGCCTTTGGGCAACGTCATGCCATCCTCGATGGAAATGTTAAAAGAGTTTTAGCACGTTTGCACTGTGTCGCTGGTTGGCCAGGTTCGCATAAAACCAGCGAGACTTTATGGACGTGGGCAGAACACTACACTCCATATGAACGCTTAGCCGACTATACCCAGGCAATAATGGATTTAGGAGCTTTGATTTGCAGCCGCGGCAAACCAAAATGTGTGGCGTGTCCTATCACTAACGCTTGCCTTGCGCACCAAACCCAAACAATTGAAAAGTTTCCTGAACCCAAACCCAAAAAACACATCCAGCTCAAAAAAGTTCGTATGCTTCTAATTGCCAATGACAAACAGGAATTACTACTTGCTAAACGTCCACCAGCTGGCATATGGGGTGGATTATGGAGTTTACCCGAGTGCCCCTGGGAGCAAGATATAGAAACCTGGATTAACCAGACCCTTGGAATCATTTGCGAGCCGCTGGAAGAATTTAATGTAATACGCCACAGCTTTAGTCATTTCAACCTCGACATCTACCCGGTTCTTTTAAAAACCGAGGATAATGCTGTGAAATTAATGGAAGCGACTCCCACCATCTGGTATAAAAGGCGGCTCAATTCAAAATATGGCTTAGCAAAGCCCGTACAAACACTGGTAGAATATTTTTTTGATCGAATTAATACAGGAGCAGAACAATGACGCGTATGGTGAATTGTGTAAAATTGGGCAAACAAGCAGAAGGCTTGGATCGGCCTACTTATCCCGGTGATTTAGGGAAGCGCATCTATCAAAACGTGTCCAAAGAAGCTTGGGCCGCTTGGGTTAAACAGCAAACAATACTAATAAATGAATACCGTTTAAGTCCAATCGAACCGAAAGCTCGGAAGTATCTTGAAGAGGAAATGGAGAAATTTTTCTTTAGTGAAGAAGGCACTTCCCTGCCCCAGGAATTCACTCCGCCCTCCAGCTAAGGGCGTTATTAAACTCAAATTCAATTTCAAGCTATTGTCGCCTATGAAAACCCCAATTTTACTTGACTAGGCACAGCAAGATCGCTTTAATACGCCTTCTCTCGTGGCCAGGTAGCTCAGTCGGTAGAGCAGGGGACTGAAAATCCCCGTGTCGACAGTTCGATTCTGTCCCTGGCCACCATTTTTAAACATCATAGAGCATAATTTCCACCAGCAGTAATTAATGCCCAAAACTGGCAGACTATACGCTGTTAGTAACTAAGACGACTCGGATTTTGAGTTTTAGTAAAAATGAATGCTATTCACATGAACATAATGAATCTTGTTCTATTCACTAGCATTATATGATTATCCAAGATAGAACTTAACCTAATCTGCACACTAACCAATACCAGAAAAAAACATATTGTTTTTGGTTCATTATAGCTTAGTTACTATCACCCACTGCTTCTGATAATACTTGTTGCTTTTGCACCACTGCATCCAAATTATCAACTAATTGCTTCATCGAATTTACTTTCCGTTGCTCACTATCATTGCTCAACGCTGCGAGAATTCGTGTATCTTGGTTTTGTATTTTTAAGTCCAAATTACGCAACCTCTCCAAAATCAATTCATTCGTGGTTTTATCCAAACTCGCCTGGTTCTTACTATTTTTTTCCATACGACTGACTTTGGAGTTTATATGATTCACATTCCGCAACTGATCACTAACTTTGGCAAGCTCAGCATGCACTTTTTCTAGTTCTAGCTTGAGTTCTAAAATTTCTTCTTCAGCATAAGAAGTGTTATCTTCATCCGGTTGAAATTCAGCAATTGTTGCTTGCACATCCGTTAGAATTTTTTTTGTTAAATTATCATCGTTCATGCGGTCAGTAACCAGCGATACAATAGTGATTAGCGCGGTACCTAGCACCACAGGAACAAGATAACGTTTCAAATAATCCGAAATTGATTCAAAAACTGAATCCGTAATTCGATTCATCAGTGTTTTAGGCGCAACAACCGGCTCCAATGGTGGTACGCTGGCTTCACTAACCGGATTGTCACTTTGACTATTTCCCTGATCACTATTGTCATTCGAATTGCTCATCGCAAACCTCTCATTCATAAGGATAAAACAAGCTTGGCAGCAATAGTTCACTTGTCAAGTTAATTGCAGGCTCAGTTGACATTTGGCACACAACTGATGCGCAACTCAAACCGACTGCCAGAGGATAATACCAACAAGCGTCATCCAAATTATCAAGCACATGGACTTTGGGCTAGCAAAATGGCGGGGGTTGCCATTGGGCTAATTTCCTATATACAACACAAAATATATTAAATCCAAACAACCCATAAGCTAAACAATCCAGTTAAAAATCCAATGCCCCAAACGGATTAAGTCCAGATAAAAGTGTTCAAAACAAAAACTATAAGTGAGCTAAGAATGTAAACAATCTTTCAGAGCCTACTTATCAAATCTGATTATTCTTCAACAGTTTTTTTCTATAAATGCAGCAACAATAGACGATAGCTAAATTGAATAAAAATTTTTGTGAAGGAATTAGCAATGAAAGCAAAACTGGATATCATTATCATCCTTGCCTCGCTCGTCGCAGGTATTTTTTTAAGCATTGTCGATAACCCCATCACCGGCTCTATCGCCACTTTAGGTATATTGATTGTGTGGGAATTATTACCTCAAATCCCTCTATTCCGCAAAGAAAAGGCGGCGCCCTAGCAGAATAACCAAGTAAATATATCTAATAATATTATTAGTATTTTTATCCAAGTATTAATATATTCTAATTTAATGTAATACGCCCCAGATATAGACTAAACTTATTAATTAAAGTCATATCTGGGAGGACATTCCATGCGTAATATCAAAACCTTGGCAGTAGTTAGTTTGGCTATTGCAATCAGCTTTCCATTATTAAGTCATGCTGCAGGAAATGCACAAGCCGGCAAAAGTAAAGCGGCCTTGTGTGGCGGTTGTCATGGTGCTGAGGGTATTAGCGTTAGCCCTGAAGTACCCAATCTAAAAGGTCAGAAAGCAGCTTACCTAATCAAAGCCGTAAAAGATTACAAAACCGGGGCCAGAAAAAACCCAATGATGGCACCAATGGTGGCAGCACTAAGTGATCAAGATATTGCTGATATTGCCGCTTATTTCTCCAGCTTATAACTTTTCCATAGATTATCGGCGCCGGGAGTTCTCTACTCCCAGTGCCATACACATCACAGAAAAATTGAGGTGAATGAATAATGTCCCAAGACAAGGATAAGGCGCAGCCACAAGATCCGGAGCGCCGCGAATTTTTGACCACTGCTACCGGTGTGGTAGCTGGCGCAGGCATTGTTGCTACAAGCTGGCCTTTCATAGCGAGCATGAATCCAAGTTCAGAAGTTTTATCCAAAGCCACGACAGAAGTTAGCTTGACAGGCTTACAACCCGGCGCTGTAAAAACCGTTGAATGGCAGGGCAAGCCTGTATTTATATTACATCGCACAGATGAGCAAGCTACCGATATGGATAAAACTGAAGGTGGAAAAGATCCACAAAAAGATACTTCACGAGTTAAAGACCCCAATTGGCTTGTCGTCGTGGGTTTATGCACACATCTGGGTTGTGTTCCACAACGCAAAGATCAAGGTTGGTTCTGTCCATGTCACGGTAGTGTTTATGACAATAGCGGACGAATACTAAAAGGGCCTGCACCGCGAAACTTGGATTTACCTCCCTATGAATTCATTGGGGAAAATAAAATTCTAATTGGAAAAGCCAAAGCTTAACGGGAGGGCGTAAGATGGCTAATAAAATCATGGCTTGGATTGACGAGCGCTTTCCACTCACAAATATTGTAAAACACGAAATCACCGATTATCCCACTCCGCGTAATCTCAGTTACTGGTGGAATTTCGGTTTTCTTGCTGGTTTTGTTCTAGTCATTCAGTTGATTAGCGGAATATTTCTAGCAATGCACTACAAAGCTGATACTTCATTGGCTTTCGACTCAGTCGAACACATTATGCGCGAAGTCAATTACGGTTGGTTAATTCGATATATGCATTCAACCGGCGCCTCTGCCTTTTTTGCCGTCATTTTTATTCACATGGCGCGCACACTTTATTATGGTTCGTACCGTGCTCCACGCGAACTCATGTGGTGGACCGGCCAAATACTTCTAATTATGTTAATGGCGACTGCGTTTTTTGGTTACCTATTACCTTGGGGGCAAATGTCTTATTGGGGCGCACAGGTTATTACCAGTCTCTTCGGCACAGTACCGTTTCTTGGGGATGAAATAGTTGTTTGGTTGCGCGGGGATTTTGCTGTTGGTGACGCCACCTTAACACGATTTTTTGCACTGCATTATTTGTTTCCATTTTTAATTTTTGGCATGGTCGCAATCCATTTGGTCGCACTGCATATGGTTAAAAGCAGTAATCCTTCCGGGATTGACTTACAGGCCAAAGATAATATTCCATTACATCCTTATTTTACCGCCAAGGATTTTTATGGACTGGGTGTTTTCTTAATCGTATTTAGTTTGATCCTGTTTTTTAGGCCTAATCTCTTTATCGAACCTGACAACTATATACCGGCGAATCCTATGCAAACACCGGCGCATATTGTGCCCGAATGGTATTTCTTACCTTTTTACGCAATTTTACGCGCGATTCCCGATTTAGTCGGGGGAGTAATTGCAATGGCACTGTCGATATTATTATTCGCTGTCATGCCTTATCTGGATCGTTCGAAAATTCCCGGGGGTGCCCGTTATCGGCCTTTTTATCGAATCATGTTCATTGTATTCGCGATAGATGTCGTCATTTTGGGTTACGTTGGCGCCAAGCCACCCACCGGATTTTTAATTACATTGGGTCAAATATGCACCTTCTTCTATTTTGCATTATTCATGCTGCTACCCTTTGTTTCCAAGCGCGAAGAAAAATGGCTCAGAGCCAAGGGCCTACCGGCTGAAGTCGAAGCACTAATTGCCAGTGATGAGCGACAGCGGGAAATACAACGCAAGGAGGCTCTTAGAAAATGAAACAGCTATTGAGTCTTTTTATTATTTATTTGTTCTTGGCAAGCAGCAGCAGTTTTGCTGCAAGTGACAATGGCCACCCACTGGCAGACATTAAACTTGATCGTAGTCAAGCTGCACTACAAAGAGGAGCAAATGCAGTCATTAATAGCTGCATGTTATGTCATCAACTCAAGTACATTAAGTATCGCAATTTGCTGGATATAGGCTTTGATCAAGCGACTGTAGACGCCATGCGTAAAGACAATCCCATGAGCAGCTTATTACCAACTGGCTTAGATAAAAAGTTAGTAGAAGATATGTTTGGAATCGTGCCTCCTGATTTGGCCCTAATGGCCAAAGCTCGCAAGGGTGGACCAGCATATATTTATACATTACTCACTTCTTATCACGAGCAAGCTGACGGTCGCATTGAGAACTTGTTGTTCCCGGGAATAGCAATGCCCGACCCAACAGCACATAGTGTTACCGAAGATGCCGCTGCCAAAAAAGAAATCGAAGCCAAGATTCTGGATATTGCCAGCTTTTTGGAATGGACTGCAGATCCCCATGCGCAAGAAAGAAAAACCATGGGAATCTATGTAATCATTTATTTGGTCATTCTAACTATCATGTTATACATAGTGAAAAAACGAGTTTGGGCTCGTCTAGATTAACTATGAATTTGTGCAGCAGCGTCTACGGGCGCTGCTGTTTTTCGCCCAACTTCAATTTCAAAAAATAATCTAATTCTGCCACTGGTCCTCAACAAATCGTCCGCCAAATACAATTCTTTTTCACGAATACCATCCATAACTTATGTCATGAACTAGAAAATCTAATTTTACATCTACAAAAAGTACTAGCCGTTTTTTCTGACAATTTCAAAAGCAAACTAGTTTTTCCCTAGGTCAAGGGAATAGATCGAACTAGGCAAACGCCAGACAAAATATAAATTTGCAAAAAGAGGTAAAAATAACTGGAGTCAATGAGTTTGTATTGCTTCGATATACCACTCTATTAAAAACCTTTAAAGCAAACATAACCAAAACTTTGGCTCTGCTGAATAAGTTTGCAGCATCAATATTGATGCAATAGTAATTCGTTTCAAGAAAATAAACGTTTAGCTGCAATACCTGTCCAATACTGAAACCAATAACCTTGCAAATATTAGAGTATAATGATAAAGTAAAACGTTTAATATCCCAACTAGGTGACTGACCATGAGTCTAAAAAAATCATATAAACTATTGATTTTAATATCTCTAGCTTTACCAATGTCAAAGTTATTTGCACTGGAAGAAGTGGTAGACTTGCAACAAGTTGCACAAAAGGCAAAATCTCAAGGCTTACCGATAATGGTCATGTTTGGCGCCACGCATTGTGAATATTGCGAACGTCTTGAGGCCGATCATTTAGGCCCTATGGACCTCAGTCAGGAATATAAAAATCGGGTCATCATTCGAAAATTGAACATCGACCGTGGTGATTATATGAAAGATTTTGAGGGAAAACGTATAGCTTATGAAGATTTTGCCAATCGATATGACGTCGATCTAACCCCCACCACAATCTTACTAGACCATAGTGGACGTATTTTGACGAAAAAACTACTGGGTTATAACGGTAGTGATTTTTTCGCCGTCACACTTGATCGGGCCATTAAAACTGCCAGCAAAAAAATCAATTAGCCTAATTTCCTTACTTAGACAAAGTAAAGTTACACACTACATAGCCGATCATAACACGTAAACCTAAGAGACTATTCGAGCTTACGCGCACTCGTTTAAGCCAAAAACAGGAAATGTGGTTATGTATATCAAGGCTCTTTTTGGCCTGTTATTGCTTTCTGTCACCATTGTAAGCGTTGCCGGTCCTAATGACATCATTGTCTACAGTGATATTAAAGGTCAATACGAGGATTTTGCATCGGATTTTCGGGTAATCGCCACCAAAGCCGTTGATCGTCTCGATCGATTTGAAGCAATTACCGTCAGCGCTAATTTTCTCCCTGTACGCTCCAGTCTTAGCGACCGCATCAAATCTGCCAGTCGAAACGGCATACCTTGGTTAGCGGATGTAACCCTTACGAGCGAAAAGAAGAAAGTTTTACTCAAAGTGGAAATTTACAATACAAAAAAGAATGAAATCGTTTTTCGATGGAAAGAAAACTACACTGTACGAAGCATCAAATCTTTACTCGCCCAACTTGAATATAAGCTGCCTTTACAGTTAAAAAACCGTTTCCTCGAAATTGGTCGTGTCATAAAAAAAGACAAGCGGGTTGTTTACTTTGATCTTGGAGATACCGCTGGTATAAAAGTTGGTGAGATTTACGAAATTTATGAAGAAGGCATGGAAATAGAGGATGAGAAAGGCAATTCTTACGGCTTTTTAGAGGAAGTTAAAGGAGTTATCAAAGTTATTAATGTAACCGGTGTTTATTCAGTCGGAGAAATTATCATTGGTCAACTAGCCATCAAACCCGAACAATATGTTAAAAAAATTCATAATGCGAAAGAAAGTAAGTACCGTGGCGAAATTCTTGCTGTATTAGAAAATCAGGTTGCAATCAACATTGGCAAACAAGTCGGTGTCAAAGAGGGTGCTTTTTATGCGGTCTATCGAGACATTATGGAAATAAATAATCAAGAATCCTTTCGTGTTCCTGTGGGCCACATCAAAATCAATGAGGTCTTTGAGAATTTCGCCAAAGGAGAATTGTCAATTTCTGAGACCTATACTTTAGCAAAACACACGATTCGCAAAGGCGATTTGGTTGAGGAAGTAGAATCACCACGGAAAAATATGTGGTCATTAAATCAAGTCATTACCAACATCAATGGTGCCGACAGCGGCCGCATTCCTTATTTCGCGTATCAACGCGATTCTGCTGTCAATGTGAATTTAGTTTACCGTGTAAAAATGGGTTATGGCAGCGACTACTTTTTCGCTGCTGGAGTGATGCAGTCAATCGAACACAGTTCCCACGTTTTTGCAGGAATTGATTTGATTTACTTAGATGGTACAGCGTTAAATTTATTTGTTTCTATGGACATAGATACACCCCTATCAGGGCAATTGAAGTTCAATATGGAATCTGGTTATACCGTATCTGCTTCTTCTGCAAAATATAGTGGTATCAATACGAGTCTTGGCTTTAAGTACGGCTTTGACCTATTCTAGGAGAGTGGCAATCATGAACAAAAAAAGAAAATTGAATAGTTTTCTCATGTTGGCCTTATTACTGTTTAGCACCTCAAACGTAAATGCAGAAATGGATCAAAACCATATCAGCTTGCAAGAAGTAAAAGCTGTGTTCAACGCGCTATCCCTTAAACACTGGGATGCAACACGTATTATGGCAGCAGAACTCATGCATCGTAATGCATTAGGCCAAACTCATTTGATACAACGAATGCGCTATATTTATCTCTATGCAATCACATCAATGTTAAACAACGAACATATAAGCACCAAACAAGCTCATGCCTTTATTAACGAACTGGTTGGCACTCGATTGATTACCCCCTGGCATCCCATTAAAAAGAAAAACTCGCCCATCTGTTTTAACGAAATTTGCCAGAGTAAAAAAGATCAACAGACCTTATTCACACGCCAGACCAGTGATGATGGAAACACCATACTAACTTACGAATACGTGGAAATGCGTAGTGAATTTGATACAGACAGTTTTGCCGGAGAAATTGCACGATTAAATGGGCGTGTAGAAAAAATTGAGTTTAGCAGTGACAATGACAAGCCTTGGATTGCTAGCATTTTCATGGATGATGGAATGATTGAACTCGATCTTTAATGACGAAAATGACGCATACCTGTAAACACCATGGCGATATCATGCTCGTCAGCAGCATCAATCACTTCCTGATCACGCATTGAACCACCCGGTTGTATAACTGCACGGATTCCCGCCTGAGCAGCAGCATCTATACCATCACGAAATGGGAAAAATGCATCGGAGGCCATAACTGAACCTTCCACCACCAAATTCTCATCAGCAGCTTTTATCCCAGCAATTTTTGCACTATAAACACGACTCATTTGGCCCGCACCAACGCCAATGGTTTGCTTATTTTTTACATATACAATCGCATTAGATTTGACGAACTTGGCAACTTTCCATGCGAACAGTAAATCCTGTAATTCGTCATCACTAGGTTTACGTTTGCTAACGATTTTCAAGTCTTGCACATTGACCATAGCCAAGTCGCGTGTTTGCACCAGCAGTCCACCATTAACTCGCTTAAAGTCCAAACCACTCGCCACTTTATCACTCCACTGACCACAAACGAGTAAACGAACATTTTGTTTATTTGCACATATTTCTTTTGCAGCACCCGATACACTAGGCGCAATAATCACTTCTACAAACTGGCGATCAATAATTGCTTTTGCAGTTAGCTCATCCAGTTCTCGATTAAATGCGATAATCCCGCCAAATGCAGACGTTGGATCGGTTTGATATGCTAGGTCGTATGCTTTAGAAATATTTTCTGCTTGCGCCACTCCACATGGATTTGCATGTTTGACAATGACACAAGCAGCTTGCTCGAACTGTTTTACACATTCAAGCGCTGCATCGGTGTCAGCAATGTTATTGAATGATAACGCTTTACCTTGAATTTGCTCAGCGGTAGATACACAGGCTTCTTTTTGATTTTTTTCAATGTAAAATGCAGCAGCTTGATGCGGATTCTCACCATAGCGCATGATTTGTTTTTTCTGGAACTGTAAATTAATGGTATTGGAAAATGCTTGTCGTTGCTGCTCAACATCAATCGAACCCAAGTAGTTGGCAATCGCACCATCATAATGAGCCGTATGCTCAAAAGCACGTACCGCTAAATTAAAACATGTTTGGGAACTAAGCTGTGATTGACTATCCTCCAACTCCTCAACAACTGCAGCATAATCTTGTGGGTTAACAACAATAGCAACATGCGCATGATTTTTTGCCGCCGCACGCACCATGGTTGGGCCACCAATATCAATATTCTCAATCGCGGTTGCTAAATCACAACCAGGTTTCGCGATGGTTTGTTCAAATGGATAAAGGTTAACAACAACCAAATCAATTGGATCAATACCACTGGATTGCATAACCGCATCATCTTGTCCACGTCGCGCTAGAATTCCACCATGGACTTTTGGATGTAAAGTTTTTACACGCCCATCCATCATCTCAGGGAATCCCGTGTAGTCTGAAACTTCAGTTACGGGAATCCCCTGATCTTGAAGTAAACGTGCGGTGCCGCCAGTGGAAAGAATACTGATGCTTAGTTTATGTAGCGCTTGTGCAAACTCTACTAAACCAGTTTTATCAGAAACACTAATAAGTGCTCGAGTGATTCGCGGCATTGATTTCCTTCAGTGTATTAATCTAAACCGTAGGTACGCAATTTCTTACGTAGCGTTCCACGATTAATACCTAATAATTCGGATGCACGTGTTTGGTTACCACGCGTATGGCGTAGAACACGTTCAAGTAATGGTTTTTCAACTTCACCTAAAACCATATTGTAAAGATTATTCGTTTCATGGCCATCCATATCTGCAAAGAAACTATCTAGCGCTTCCCAAATGGAATCTCTAATTTTACTAGACGACATACGTGTGTCTGGTTTGGCCTGTGAAACACTGCTGTCATACATTTCGTTCATGCGGCTACTTCCCTTCTCACTTCAGTTAACAAAAACTCCTCAACTAAACCTAATTGTTCTTCAGGCATTTGCGCCTGATTTATTATTTGTTTTACTTTTTTAAAATCAAAAAAGTCTTTTAAATACCACGCGATATGTTTACGCGCGATGCGGACACCCATAAAATCACCATAGAAATCATATAGCGCTTGTAAATGATTTACCAGTGTTCTTTTTAAGAAATCTAAATGGGGATTTACCAAAAGTTCACCAGTGGCTAAATAATGATTAATTTCTTTGAAGATCCATGGACGCCCTTGTGCAGCACGACCAACCATGATGGCATCGGCTTGTGTGTACTTTAATACATGCTGTGCTTTTTGTGCTGAATCAATGTCGCCATTAGCAATCACAGGAATTGAAATATTTGTTTTAACGTGAGCAATGGTTTCGTATTCTGCTTCACCAGAAAACTTATCAGCGCGTGTACGCCCGTGAATACTTAATGCTGCAATACCTGCATCTTCCGCTAGTTTTGCAATACGCAAAGCATTACGATTTTCTACGTCCCATCCCGTGCGAATTTTTAGCGTTACTGGCACTGCAACAGCGCTAACAACTTTTTGCAAAATTTCTGCGACAAGATTTTCATTTTTGAGTAATGCTGATCCGCTCGCAACACTACAAACTTTTTTTGCTGGACATCCCATATTGATGTCGATGATGTCAGCGCCATTATCAACATTAAATCGAGCACTTGACGCTAGCATGTCAGGATCTGCACCAACAATTTGCACTGCTTTTGGTCCAGGTTCACCTTGATAATTCAAACGCAATTGGGTTTTACGAGATGCTCGCAAATCAGGTTTACTTGATACCATTTCAGAATAAACCAGACCCGCACCAAATTCACGACAACACTGGCGGAACGGTCGGTCGGTAATACCCGCCATTGGTGCAAGAAACACATTGCTTGAGAATTGGTGATGCTCAATATTCACCGTAATTCACGCCTTTTCTATGCTGGATAATAAATCGCAATGATACCGATTTCATTCTTATTTAGAAAGCGAAATAATTGAAAATTTTAATGAAATAATGTGCTTACAATACTACTTTGAATTTGATCACTTATTTGAAATCAAATAAGAAATTGACTGCTTCTTCGCCAGGATCTTTAATTTCTAGCATAATTCGGAAAGGCAACTCTACTGGCATTCCTTGGTCAATACGCACATCTTTGCTAAGGTATTCATCGGGTGTCAGAAGAATTTGCGCGATAGTTTTATTATTCACATCAGAAAAACTAATTTCCATATTGGGAAAAGACTGCGCAAATCCTGCTTTATTCACCATAGTTGCGGTAATCAACAAAGCGTCTTCTCGTGTTTGATGGCTACGCACATCACGATCAAGCAATTCAATTTTACTAATATCTTTGGGATCTTCGATACGACATTCGATCACTTTTGAGAGCTGCGTGCACATGGACTCAACCCAAGGCTTAAAGCTTGGATTTTGCGCTAATTCATTTCGCTTGAAATAAACAAATTGAATTAGTAGAAAAAGCGTTAACACAACAATTAGAACACCCCACATCAGACTTGTGAGCCATGCAAATGATAAAGGCTTTGTGGAATTTAATTCTTCTAATACATAAGTATCTGCGCTGGAATAATCGACGCGCAATTCATCATCGAGAAGTTTGCTATCTAGATCAGGCGGCAAATCATTATCATTATCGCGGCGAGCACCATCTATTTGTGTCTCGTCCAGGTCGATAGGACCTAATGCTTCACTATCATTGAGAATATCGTATTGAGTACTTGGAGTAGCCGATGGCACATCCAAATCATCAAGATCTGCTATATCGAAGTCACTTTTATTAGAACGTTTTTTCTTAGCTTTGGCTTCTGGCTCTTCAAAGCTGGAAATGACCTCGTCACTAATATCCTCGTGCATACTGACATCGAGATCCAAGTTAATATCTAAATCATCATCAACACCGGTATCAATTTGACTATGTGCTTTTTCGTGTGCCGACGGCTCGGCAAGATCCAGTAAATCTTCGTCGATTACCGAATCAACATCGCCGAGATCAGGTAAACCTGTTTCATCCGAATCAAGTGCGCTTTCATCGGAATCATCTAGGGAAAAGTCTATTTCATCGGCTAATGCTTCATTTTTTTCTACCACTTCTACCGCACTTTCAATTGGCATTTCCATGTCAGATTCGGCTGCAAGATTTTCGCTAGTTGTCGTTTCAGGCGCAGCTTGTGTTGTAGAAATAGTTGATTCAGGTTCATCAAATTCTGTATTACCTGAAATCCCCTCGGGGATTTCGTCACTTAAAGTAGCAAGAGCACTAAAAACCGTATTGCAGCGGCCACAACGAACCCTGCCTTCAGCGATTTTTAGCTGATCCTGTGAAATTTTGAACACGGTATTGCAGTTAGGACATTCCGTGTACATGATTTCTAATGTATCCACTTACGACCCTCGGTGATTATTTTGTTTTCTTTGTAGCGGTTAATAATGCCCAATCTTCAGTATATAGGGCCGGACTAACATCGAAAAACGGCGTATAAGCCTGTGTAACATCAGCTACTTGCTCACGCAATATACCTGACAGTACTATGATAGCACCCGGTTTCAATAAATGAGAAAAATTGTCGGCTAATAACATCAGTGGTTGCGCCAAAATATTAGCTAATAGTACATCAACAACCGGTAATTCGAATTCATCAACCAAGCCAGTTCTAATTTTACCAGTGACTTTATTGTTTTTAGCATTTTCTTTGGTAGCGGTTACGGCCTGCGGATCGATGTCTACAGCAAGAGTCTTGTTTGCACCTAACTTTGCGGCTGCAACCGCAAGAATGCCTGAGCCACAGCCATAATCAATAACCGCTTTATCGGTAAAATCATGTCCTGACATCCATTGCAATACCATCGCCGTGGTTGGATGCGTGCCTGTGCCAAAAGCTAATCCCGGATCCAAAATAATATTAATGCCGTCAGGTTCCGGTGGCTCATAGGCCGTTGGCACTATCCACAAATGATGACCAAAATGCATTGGCTTAAATTGGTCTAGCCAGGCGCGTTCCCAATCCTGATCTTCAAGCTTTTCGATTTGAAATTTTGGCGTTTGGCCACTGATATTTATTGCTATATCTGAAACGAGGAGCTGCTGCAACTCTGTTTGTGAATTCTGCTCAGATTCAAATAGTGCAATAATCCTCGTATCCGACCAAAGTGTTTCCTGACCAGGTTTGGGCTCGAAGACGGGTTCATCACCACCATCCACCAAGGTTAAAGAAACTGCGCCCCATGACTCTAATAGGTTTTGCCATAGGGGCGCTAGTTGTGAATTGCTATGTATGGTGAGTTGTAACCAACTCATAAAATGATTCGCCGATGTAAGGCCATGAGCCAGAAACTCATTGTGTGGCCATTAATATTAAGCTTCCAGTTTTTTCTCAAGATAATGGATATTAGTGCCACCGCTAATAAAACCTAAGTCACGGCAAATATCTTCGTGCAAAGCAATATTGGTATTAATGCCATCGATAATAATTTCACTAAGGGCCGTACGCATGCGTGCCAAGGCTATATTACGATCATCACCATAGGCAATTAATTTGCCTATCATGGAGTCATAATATGGTGGTACGGTATATCCATTATAAATATGTGACTCCACACGAATGCCCGGACCACCCGGCGCATGGAATTGAAGAATTTTTCCAGGCGACGGCAAGAATGTTCGTGCGTCTTCCGCATTTAGACGACATTCGATAGCATGGCCCTTGATTTTAATATCATCCTGCGTAATTCCCAGCTTTTCACCTGAGGCTACTAATAACTGTTGTTTCACCAGATCAACACCTGTCACCATTTCCGTAACGGGATGCTCGACTTGTAAACGTGTATTCATTTCTATGAAATAGAATTCGCCATTTTCATACAAAAATTCAAACGTACCAGCACCACGATAACCAATTTTACGACAGGCTTCGGCACAACGATTTCCCATCTCAGCGCGCACTTCGGGCGTAATGCCAGGCGCCGGGGCCTCTTCTACTACTTTTTGATGGCGGCGTTGCATGGAACAATCACGTTCGCCCAAGTGAATTGCATTGCCATGAGTGTCTGCAAGCACTTGAAATTCTATATGGCGAGGATTTTCTAAAAACTTTTCCATGTAGACCATGTCATTGCCAAAGGCGGTTGAGGCCTCAGACTTGGTTAGTGAAATCGCATTTAATAAGGCGGCTTCGCTACGCACCACACGCATGCCACGCCCCCCACCGCCTCCAGCGGCTTTAATAATCACGGGATAGCCGATTTCTTTGGCGATACGAATATTTTCATCACCATCATCGCCAAGCGGTCCGCCCGACCCTGGCACACAAGGCACACCGGATTTACGCATGGCATCAATCGCAGAAACCTTATCACCCATCAAACGGATTGTGTCTGGCTTCGGACCGATGAAAACAAATCCACTACTTTCTACCCGCTCGGCAAAATCTGCATTTTCAGAAAGAAAACCGTAACCAGGATGAATCGCTTCGGCATCAGTCACTTCTGCTGCCGATATAATGGCTGGGACATTTAAGTAACTTTCTGTGGATGCTGCACCACCAATGCAAACGGATTCATCTGCAAGGCGCACATGCATTAAATCACGGTCGGCCGACGAGTGCACAGCAACGGTTTTAATACCCATTTCACGGCAGGCGCGTAAAACCCGTAGTGCTATTTCACCGCGATTGGCAATAACTATCTTGTCAAACATAAATCTTGTCCTGTAAAGCGATGACGCTTATTCAATAACAAATAAGGGCTGACCAAATTCAACCGGCTGACCATTTTCCACAAGAATTTCTTTAACCACGCCTGACTTATCAGCTTCGATTTGATTAAGAATTTTCATGGCCTCGATGATACATAAGGTATCGCCGATGTTGACACGCTCACCGACTTCAGTGAATGTTTTAGCGCCTGGTGATGGCGCACGATAGAAAGTTCCAACCATCGGTGAATCGACGGTATGACCACTCGGTGCAGCGGGTTTGACATCTACAGGCTCAGCAATGGCTGGTGCAGGGGCTACTGGGGCTTGCATTGCCTGCATGGCCATAGGCGCTACCGCAACATTTTGACTGTGACGACTAATGCGCACTGACTCCTCACCTTCGTGAATCTCAATCTCGGCAACGCCAGATTCCTCTAATAACTCTATGAGTTTTTTTACTTTGCGAATGTCCATGAAAACTTACGTCCTCGCTGATAACTTCTGGATGACAGCATACAAAGCAACTTCGTATCCTAACGGCCCTAAACCGATAATCACGCCTTGCGCAATATCGGAAAAATACGAGTGATGGCGAAATGCTTCACGCTGATAAACATTGGAAATATGTACTTCGATAAACGGCGTTCCCACAGCCAACAAAGCATCTCGTAAACCGATGCTGGTATGGGAAAACGATGCGGGATTGAAAATAATGAAATCGATGGCTTGATCGTAACAAGCATGAATACGTTCTATTAAGACCTGCTCGGAATTACTTTGCAAAGTTTCCAGTTCGTGTCCCGCTTGTTTGGCTTTAGCCTCAAGATTGGCGATGATCTGATCCAGCGTCAAGGAACCATATAAACCCGGCTCACGTTTCGCCAACATATTCAGGTTCGGGCCATTTAAGACCAAAATCTTTGCCATTTACCTTCCTGTTGCCCGCATATCGCGACAAATTCTTTAAATCAATTCTAGATTAGACGGGAATTCTGCATGAAATAGGCTGTCTTGTCCAGCGATATACGCATTTCGCTGCAATTAACTACTTGTTCATATCATTTCCGCACAGTTTAAAGCAAGGTCTGCGCCGTGACAGGGGCAAACTGTCGCTGGATTACAACAGTTCTTTGATAACTTTCTCTGCCACGGCCTCTTTTAACTCACCACGTTGAGTGAATTGAATATAGCCCCGGCGATCGATAATGACGGTATAGGGTAATGCGCCCATGCGATTACCATAATCACTGGACAACTTAATACCAGCTTCTCCGCCGATTAAGTTTGGATATTCGACTTCCATTTCTGTGAGGAAATCTTGAACCTTCAATGGTTCATCTAAAGCAATTCCTACGAACTGCAAGCCTTGTGCAGCATATTTCTCCTGCAATCTGATAAATGAGGGCATCTCACGGCGACAAGGTGGACACCAGGTAGCCCAAAAATTTATAACTAATACTTTGCCATTCCATTCATCGACATTACGCAATCGACCATCGACGTCTTTTAACTGAAACGATGGACGATAGATTTTTTTCATGGCTTGCGCCGCAGCTTCCGCTTCCGGGTTACTTTTAAACCAGCGCATGGCAGCATCACCTGCGAAAAAACTTAACACCACAGCACCAATAATGATGCCGAAATAAATCGGTTTAGGCATAAAAAGATCTCTTAATTAAACGCTTTATCCAAATGAGATAAAAACTCATCGGCTTCTTTAAATCCAACTAGGCGATATTTGCGATTCTCCACACCTTGATTATCCCAGAATACAATCATTGGTGGACCGATCACACTAAAGCGGTCTTGCAATGCAATATCATCTTCATTTTGTTTAGTCACATCGACTTTTAATATAACACCACTATTCAGCTTGGCCTGTACCCGTGGATCGCTGAAAGTATAGCGCTCATATTCTTTACACGACACACACCAATCAGCGTAAAAGTCCAACATCACCGGCTTGCCGGCCGCTTTTGCTGCGGCTAATTCATTATCAAGCTCGGCTATGTTTTTAATTTTTTTAAACACAAGTTCAGCGCTACTGGCCGCAGATCCAGCACCCATGTGTGATACATTCGCCGAACCCATAACGCCTTGCATCGGTTGCAACGGATCTTTGCCACCACTGGCGGCTCCAATTAATAACAGACCTCCGTATATGAGCATGATAATGCCCAGACCTTTCCATAATTTTTTCCAACCACTGGCCGCATCCGGCAAACGCTCGAGAGCACCCATATAAATTGCAGAAACAATTAATAATGCAGCCCACAAAGCCAAGGTCATAGCTGCTGGAATAATTCGTTCCAATAACCATACGGCCACACCTAACATCAGCACGCCAAACACGGCTTTAATTACTTCCATCCAGCCACCAGCTCGAGGCAGCAGTTTTCCAGCCGAAGCACCGATTAATAATAATGGCGCACCCATACCCATACTCAGCGCGAACAATGCAAAGCCACCGAGCACGGCATCACCTGTTTGCCCAATATAGATTAGTGCTCCTGCCAAAGGTGCGGCCACACATGGACCAACAATCAAGGCGGATAATAAACCCATGATCACCACACCAAAAAATGTTCCGCCTTGCTGACTATTGCTAACTTCAGTGAGCTTAGCCTGCCAGGAAGCTGGTAATTGCAGTTCATAAAATCCAAACATGGAAAATGCCAAGGCGACGAATACTGTGGCGAACACGCTTAGCACATAGGGATTTTGAAACACTACTTGTAAGTTTGCACCACCCAATCCGGCAATAACGCCCGCAATAACATACATCACACTAGCGGATAACACATAAATCAGAGAAATCATAAAACCTTTGCGCGCCGTAATACTCTCACCCTGGCCAACGATAATGCTCGATAGAATCGGCACCATGGGAAATACACAAGGTGTAAATGCGAGCAACAAGCCAAATCCAAAAAAGCTCAATACCACCCAAAAGAAATTACTATCTTCTAAAATCTTCGCGACTGCATCTTGTTCGGATAAGTCAAGATCATCCGTAGCAGTTTTTGACCCACCACCGGTTCCAGCAAAAGATAATTTTTCATCGACTTTGCCGTCTCCCGCTTTGCCTTTGGGCAGAGACATCACTTGCAGGCTGCTTTGTGGGGGATAACAAAAACCAGCTTCTGCACAGCCTTGGTATTCAACTTTTAAACTAATATCTACCGGGTCGGTATTGCTGCGAAATAAAGGAATGGGAACGGAAACCTCATCGAAATAGCTTTCCATTTTGCCAAAGTATTCATCGAATTTTTCTTTGCCCTTGGGTAACAAAGGCTCGCCAAGTTTAACGCCATCGCCGTCGACCAATGTAAAATGCATTTTGTCTTTGTAAAGATAATAACCCTCAGCCACATCCCAACGTGCAACAAGCGTATTACCATCGACATACTCAACACTTAAAACAAAGGCCTGGTCAACAGGCAGAAAATCAGGCTGCGCATTATTACTCATGCCAAAACTCGAACCAAGCTTATCGAGCAATGAAGGCGTTGCCATCGAACTACCGTTCGCGCTGATGCCCATTTCATCTGCGGGAGGCATATCAAAACTCACCGCGACTGTTTGTGGCGGGTAACAAATACCGATATCCGCACAACCTTGGGAAATCGTTTCCAATTCCAGTTTAGTTGCCGCTCCTGCGGCGCGAGAAACAGGAATATCTATTCTGACTTGTTTGCGATAGGACTCAACTTTACCAAAAAATTCGTCGATTTTTTCTTTACCTTTGGGAATAACCGCTTCACCGAGTTCATAACCTGTCGTTTTGCTAGCGAATTTGAATTTGTGTTTATAAAGGTAATAACCATCGGCGATTTTCCATTCAGCACGGATGGTATTGGCATCAAGCGCATAAGCTTGTAACTGAAAAGCAACTGCCGGATCAAGTGGCTCATCTTCGTCGGCAAATAAACAAACAAAAGAACTAAGAAAAAATAAACCCAGTGCTAATAAAAATGTCTTTTTCATTTATCTAAACCTATTGATGTTGCGATCCAATCAAGATAGGGAGTTAACCCCCGTGCCAATGGGACTGCGATAATTTCTGGAAGTTCATAGGGATGCAATTGCTCCAGGGTTTGTTGCAAGTCCTGATATTTCGTTACATGAGTTTTTATCAACAACAAAACTTCTGACGCCCTTTCAATTTTCCCTTGCCACAAATAGGTGGAGCTAAGTCCAGGCATTATATTCACGCAAGCCGCCATGGATTGACTTACCAATATATCGGCTATTTGCTGGGCAACCTCACTATTCGGACATGTATTGAGGACTAACAAATAGTCATTCACCGGTGATTCCATGCCTGATTAATCCTTGATTTCCTGAACTATGACGCCACATTAAAAGCATGACCCGCCAACTACTAAAACGCACTGCATCATACTATATTCCACCACAAAATGATTAAAAGCCGGAACGGTTGGGACAAAACACCGCACTTATGGTGTTCAACCCCTAGTATTGCGGTTACCATTACACACCATAATCAACAAAGGGAGGGGACTTAATCATGTTCCGCCTGCTATTTTTAGCATTTCTGGTCATTCCTATACTTGAGATTTATCTATTAATCAAAGTGGGAACTGTTATTGGCGCTTTGGCAACGGTTTTCTGTGTCGTCGCAACCGCCGTGCTTGGTGCTTACTTACTGAAATTACAAGGAATATCCACTTTAAGCCGCGTCCAGGGAATGCTCGCTCAAGGTCAAATACCGGCAATCGAAATGCTTGAAGGCTTGATGTTATTGGTCGCAGGCGCTTTGTTGTTAACTCCTGGTTTTTTTACTGACGCCCTGGGTTTTCTCATTCTGATACCCGGATTTCGCCGTGGAGTGATTGTATGGCTACTAAAAAACTCCCAGATAATTCGCGTTAATACCCAGCAAACACCTCCAAGAAACCCTGACACTAAGCAGGGACAAAAACCGCCATCAACCCCTAATGTGATCGAAGGCGAGTATACCCGCGACGACTAAACCTCGGAATTTATTTTATTTTCCGGACAAACCAGGAAATTTGATTAAATTTTCTTTAGCACCCTTGACTCTCAAAATTTCGCCCCTATTATTAGCACTCACCTAGGGCGAGTGCTAAAAACTCGCCGGTAACACCCGGTAAGCGGCATTTCCGGGACTTAAATTAGACTGTAATAACCTACTGGAGATGGTACCAATGAATATTCGTCCCCTTCACGATCGTGTAGTGGTTCGTCGCATGGAAGAGGAACGCACCTCACCTGGCGGCATCGTAATCCCTGATTCTGCAACTGAAAAACCTGAGCAAGGTGAAATCGTTGCGGCAGGCCCTGGTCGCGTTTTGGATAACGGCGACGTTCGTGCACTTGACGTTAAAGTTGGCGACAAAGTGCTTTTCGGCAAATACGCCGGCACTAATGTCAAAATGAGTGGCGAAGAATACTTAGTCATGAAAGAAGATGACTTGCTTGCGATTATTGATTAATCCAATCCGTCATTAACGAATTCGAAATTACGAGGTAAAAAATTATGTCAGCAAAAGACGTTCGTTTTGGAGATGACGCCCGTCATCGCATGATTAGAGGCGTAAACATCCTAGCAAACGCGGTAAAGGTTACGTTGGGCCCTAAAGGTCGCAACGTAGTTTTAGACAAGAGCTTTGGCGCTCCAACTATCACTAAAGACGGTGTATCCGTAGCTAAAGAAATCGAACTTGAAGATAAGTTCGAAAACATGGGCGCCCAAATGGTTAAAGAAGTGTCTTCACAAACGTCTGACGTTGCTGGTGATGGCACTACTACGGCGACTGTGCTTGCTCAATCCATCTTATTAGAAGGTATGAAAGCAGTTGCTGCCGGCATGAATCCAATGGATTTAAAACGCGGCATCGATAAAGCCGTTATCGCAGCAGTTGAAGAGTTGAAAAAACTTTCCAAGCCTTGCGCAGATGACAACGCTATCGCTCAAGTAGGCACTATCTCAGCAAACTCTGACACCAATGTTGGTGGCATTATTGCTGAAGCTATGGGTAAAGTCGGTAAAGAAGGCGTTATCACTGTTGAAGAAGGTTCAGGTTTGGAAAACGAACTTGACGTAGTTGAAGGTATGCAATTTGACCGCGGCTATCTTTCACCTTACTTTGTCACCAATCAACAAAATATGAGCACCGAACTCGACGCACCTTTTATTTTGTTATTTGACAAGAAGATATCCAATATTCGTGATTTATTGCCAACACTCGAAGGTGTTGCTAAATCGGGCAAACCACTTTTAATCATTGCTGAAGATGTTGAAGGCGAAGCCTTGGCTACGTTGGTTGTTAACAGCATTCGCGGTATTGTTAAAGTATGCGCAGTCAAAGCACCTGGTTTCGGTGATCGTCGTAAAGCTATGTTGCAAGACATCGCAATTTTGACTGGTGGCCAAGTAGTTTCTGAAGAAGTTGGGTTGAGCTTAGAAAAAATTGGCCTTGAAGATTTAGGTCAAGCTAAGAAAATCATTATCTCTAAAGAAAACACAACCATTATCGATGGCGCTGGCCAAGCCACTGACATCGAAGCACGTGTAACTCAAATTCGCGCGCAAATCGAAGAAGCATCATCTGACTATGATAAAGAAAAATTGCAAGAACGCGTGGCTAAACTAGCCGGCGGTGTTGCGGTAATCAAAGTTGGCGCTGCTACTGAAATGGAAATGAAAGAGAAAAAAGCACGTGTTGAAGATGCTTTGCACGCTACTCGCGCTGCTGTTGAAGAAGGTGTGGTACCCGGTGGTGGTGTTGCATTGATTCGCGCACAAAATGCCATTAAAAATCTTAAAGGCGATAACCATGACCAAGATGTCGGCATTAACATTGCCCGTCGTGCAATGGAAGAGCCTTTACGTCAAATCGTTGGCAACGCTGGTGGAGAGCCATCAGTTGTATTAAACAGGGTTGTAGAAGGCGAAGGCAACTTTGGTTTCAATGCAGCCAACGACGAGTTCGGCGACATGGTAGCCATGGGTATTCTTGATCCGACTAAAGTAACGCGTTCTGCATTGCAAAATGCGGCTTCTGTTGCGGGTCTTATGATTACCACTGAAGCGATGGTAGCCGAACTACCAAAGGAAGACGCAGCAGGCGCGCCTGATATGGGCGGCATGGGTGGAATGGGCGGAATGGGCGGCATGATGTAATTCATCGCCCCTATTGTTCCGAAAAAGCCCCGCTATGCGGGGCTTTTTTATCTTGGGTACTTTATGCAAACAGCAATTCCTCTGAGCCTTTATATTCATTTCCCCTGGTGCGAAAAAAAATGCCCTTATTGCGATTTTAATTCGCATGAAGTTAAACAAGATGGTATTCCTGAGACAGCTTATATTGCAGCCTTAATTCAAGATCTAGAGCAACAACTTCCAGATGTATGGCGACGCCGAGTAATGAGTATTTTCATTGGTGGTGGCACTCCGAGCCTGATTTCCGCTAATGGCTTAGATTCACTACTTACACAGATTCGCGCCCGTATCGATTTATCACCCAATGCGGAAATCACCATGGAGGTTAATCCCAGTTCAGCCGAAAATGAAAAGCTCGAACAATTTAGACAGGCAGGTGTTAATCGACTATCAATTGGCATACAAAGTTTTCAAGACAAATTTCTTCAGCGCTTAGGCAGAATTCATAGTTCAGATATGGCAATTGCGGCAATAGAGAAAGCGCGACAGGCCGGCTTCGAAAATATCAATATTGATTTAATGTTTGCACTGCCAGGCCAAACATTAGCTGATAGTCAGGCTGATATAGTGACCGCGCTGGCGCAACAAACACCACACTTGTCTTATTATCATTTGAGCATCGAACCTAATACTTATTTTTATCACCATCCACCTGAACAACCCGATAGTGATGCAGCTGCGGACATACATTTCGACGGCTTGCAAACACTTCTAAAAAATGGTTTTAAACATTATGAAATTTCCGCACTTGCAAAACACGGACACCAATGTCGACATAATCTTAATTATTGGTTATTTGGCGACTACCTAGGCATTGGCGCAGGTGCCCACCAGAAAATCACAAACCAACAACAACAGCAGATAGTGCGTCGTAGCAAGTTGCGCCACCCAAATGATTATTTGCAAAAAGAAAATAAATTGAGCACGGAGACTATACTTAGCCAACAGGATCAGATTGCAGAGTTTATGCTCAATAGCCTGAGATTACGCACAGGGTTTGAAAAACAAATTTTTAATGAACGTACGTTTGTCAACATTGACGCTATCGAACCGATAATTGCGCAAGCAATGCAGCTCGGACTACTGCAAGATACGGGAGATAAACTGATTCCGAGCGAACATGGTTTTCGATTTTATAATGATTTAGCATCCCTATTCGTCTAATTTATTTGCACCTACTAGCTTGCCCGCGATTGCATAATTGACCTAACTAGCAGCTCCAACTCCCCGACAGCCACTTCAATATCAGCAAAACGATTCTCCCGTACATCATCATTTATTTTTCGAGCCGCGCTGGTCAGCTCAGGAAATCCAAAACCTCCACCCATGCCTTTTAACTTATGCGAAGCCGTTTGCACTTGAGACCAATTCTGCTCATCTGTCCCACCACGAATTTCTGCAACAATTTCAGGTAAACGTTTTAAAAATCCTTGCACTAACGCCAAAAATTCTGGATCCTGCTCCATACCATTGGTCATTGCCGCTTCCTCCTGCTTGTGTTTTTCTTTCGGTAAAAATTTCGCTAGAACTCTATAAAAACGCTCTAACTCGACTGGTTTGGATAAATAATCATCCATCCCTGCTGCAAGACAACGATCACGATCCTCTTTCATCGCATTTGCAGTTAAGGCGACTATGGGTTTGTCATAGCCCGTGGTGCGTAACATTTCAGTCGCTTCTAGACCGCCCATAATGGGCATTTGGATATCCATCAAAATTAAGTCATATTCTTTTTTTAGAGCGGCTTCCACTGCTGCCTTACCATTATCAACAATAGAAATTGTCACTCCTTTTTTACGCACATACATGGCGATCAGTTGTTGATTCTCGATACCATCTTCGGCAAATAGTACATGACCATAAAGACGCTCAGGCACTTTTTGGATTTCAATCACATTTGTTGGCTCACTCCAGTCTTCACTTATTAGTCCTTCCTCATTAAACTCACCGGTTGCAATCGTAAAAACAAAATTGGTTCCCACTTCTTTTTTACTTGTCACCGATATCTCGCCGCCTAATTTTTCTACCAATTGTTTCGCAATCACCAAGCCCAAACCGGTTCCACCAAAGCGCCGCGTGATTGTTGAATCCGCTTGTGTAAATGGTTTAAAAAGTTTTGATAGCTCATAAGGTGTCATGCCAATACCTGTATCTTTCACCTCAAAACGCAGTTGCTTCTGCTCAAATAAAAACGTTAGTTCTATCGTGACCTGCCCATGCCGAGTGAATTTAATCGCGTTGCCCGCAATATTTAATAGTATTTGTTTTAGTCGTGTCGGATCAGTGGTAATGATTCCGGGTAAGGGGTAATGCTTAATTATACGAAACGAAATATTTTTACTTTGCGCACGTTTACTCATTAAGCTACCGACATCATCCAGCACATCTCTCACATCGGTTTTAATGGTCTCAATGACTAGCTGACCTGCTTCGATTTTAGATAAATCCAGAATATCATTAATTATTTGTTGCAAATGTTTACCACTGCGTACGATTGTTTCTGCCGCATTATGATATTCGTCTTTTGGCACATCATTCTCTAACAATGATTCTGAGAAGCCTAATATCGCTGTCAACGGCGTACGAATTTCATGACTCATGTTTGCCACGAATTGACTTTTGGCTTTACTAGCAGCATTCGCTTTTGCAATCGCATCCTCCATGGCTTGGTGTGCTTGTTGCCGCTCGATCGCCACGCCTACCCAGTTTGCAATCATATTGGAAAAATCTACATCCAGTTCTGCCAAAGTCTTTTGATAACCATCCTCTCGAATGAAATTCAATGAACCATAAGGGCGGCCATTAACCGTAATAGGGATTGCTAGTGAATTACTTTGATTGTCGTAACTTGAGCTAGTTAGAACTGAACATGAGTCTTGATTGGTCGACTCAGCCATCATCTCGACACAGAATTCACTATTCAACCATTCCGACTTTTCGAGGACTTGATTTTGCACCCCAATGGTAGTGTATTCAACACCACATTGTTTTTTTTCATTCGCATAGCGACAAATAAACGCCTTTTTGAAATTTAGCAGCGTACAACCAAGACGAATGATTTGTTCAATTTGCTCGTCCCAATTGGTATTTAATCCAGACGTGGCCTCGTAAAGCAAACGCACCCGTAAACCCTGATTGCGCAAAGTTGATTCCGTTTTACTCACGAAGCGAATCATTACATATGCCACGCTCAATATTGCAAAGATGGTCAGCACACTTATAACTATGAGGAAATTTCGAGTCTTGCGATTCTCACCTATGGAATTACTGAGAATACTTTTTACTTTATCGAATTCTTGCTGCTTAAGTTTCTGCAAACCTTTCAAAATTCGTCTTTGATTCTCTACACTTTGCTCTTGCATGATCTGTTGCGCGCGCGCCTGCTGACCATTAATAGAAAACTCAACAACTTGTTTTAACAAACCTGAGGTCAATTGAACATCATCCAAAATCTTCTCAAAAGTGGCTTTTACTTGTGGACTTTTTTTGATCTTCGCCCGGAACTTATCCCGCGCAGCTATAAACTCAGATGCGCTATCGAACATTTCCTCCTGCAATTCAAGCTGTTTAAACGCATCTTTTTCCATTGCCATACGCAATGCACTTACCGTACGACTAATAGCAGCGTTATGCATATCTTCGATATAGGTTTGCTGAAAAAAATAACTGGAAAGTAAATTCAATTGCTGATTGTTTTTAAACAAACTATTTACAAAAATTACGGTAACCACCAGCAACAGGCACAGAATAATCGCATAACCTGCATACATGATTTGTTTGGTGTTTTGGATTTCAAACGGTTTTTTACTTTTTTTGCGCATAGCTTACAAAGTCCGACTCGTCATCGCAGCATCGACAACAAACGACTCAAACTTAAGCCAAAAATGGAATTGCTAGGTCTTGGACTTATTCTATGTTTTGAACTTGTTCACGCATTTGTTCAATTAAAACTTTCAGATCAATGCCAGCAGCTGTGGTTTTTTGGTCCATGGATTTGGAACACAAAGTATTCGCCTCACGATTAAGCTCTTGCATTAAAAAATCCAAGCGACGGCCCACGGCTTTGGTTTCATTGCTAGCCAAAATTCGGCGGACTTCTTCGATATGGGTTTCCAAACGTTTTAATTCTTCTTCAACATCTGTTTTCGTCGCGATTAAAACAATTTCTTGTTCCAGACGGTCCTGATCTAACTGTAAATTTAATTCCTCGAACCGATTACTTAAACGCTCCCTAACCCAATTTAACATTTCAGGCAAATGCGAACGCAATTCCACTACAATTTCTAGCATGGATTGGTTGCGATCACGTAAAGCATTTGCCAGTTTTTCACCTTCACGCGCACGAGTCTCCACTAGATCATGCAAGGTATCATCGAGTAAGACCAAAATGTCCTTGCTGAGACTCTCAAGATCCGGTGTGACCACTTCTAATACTCCCGGCCATCTCAATACATCGAGCAACGACGACTGATGTGAACCTATCAGAAGGTGGCTGGCTTGTTGGCACAATTGATCCAAGTTTTTTAACACCGATTCATTAATCTTGGCATTGGCTTCGGCTTGATCATGCTGCTTAAAACTCAAAATGCATTCGACTTTGCCGCGTTTAAGCTGGGCAGCGACTTGTTGTCGTACCAAAGTTTCCAATGCTCGAAATTCTTCGGGTACACGTACTGTGGTTTCCAAATAACGATGATTTACCGAACGAATTTCCCAGGTAAAACTACTGTTAGTTATTTTTTTATCGTGACGCGCAAACGCAGTCATACTGTAAATCATAATTTTAGCCTCAAAATATAGCCCTGCCTGGGCGATAAGCAAGTAAGACATTAACACAAATCACATGATGAAAGATAAACCACATTTAGCCGAAGGCACAATTGTTGACCACTTCAGCTTTGAGAAAGTCATAGGCGGTGGTGGTTTTAGCGTGGTTTATCTTGGACATAACCTAAAGACTGATGAAAAAGTCATCATAAAAGAATATTTTCCCTCAAAGCTTTCCAATCGCAATCCTGATGGCAGTGTACAGGCAAAAGATGAGAAATCTGAAAAACTCTACAACATGGGTAGAAAATTATTTTTTCAGGAAGCTGGCATCCTAGCTGCGCTTGATCATCCCAATATTGTTAATGTTTTAGCACTTTTTCACGGCAACAACACTGTTTACACCGCCATGGAGTTCCGTCGTGGAGTCAGTCTTCAGGCCTATATACGCAAACGTCACGGACAATTGCCAGAAGCTTTGTTACGGAATATTTTCAAACCTATATTGGAAGCACTAAAATCCATGCACGAAATGGATTTATTGCATCTTGATATCAAACCCGGCAACATTTTTTTATGCGATGATGGCACACCCATTTTATTGGATTTCGGTGCAGTACATAAATTATTACGTACGGAAGAGGCCCGTCAGTTTCCTGTGGTTTCTCATGGATTTTCTCCGATTGAACAATCCAATCGCAGTGCCAAACTCGGCCCATATACTGATATATATGCTATTGGGGCCACCATG
>JAOUJM010000155.1 GCA_029883265.1 Gammaproteobacteria bacterium | reverse complement strand
GTATGCTAATAACAACTGATGGCGTTTTTTCCATGGACGGCACGATTGCGCAATTAGATAAAATTTGTGATCTGGCCGATGAGTTTGATGCTATGGTACACCATGATGATTGCCATGCAGTTGGATTCATGGGCAAAACCGGACGTGGAATTCACGAATACCATCATGTGAAGGATCGAGTGGATATCATAACAGGTACGTTTGGCAAAGCGCTAGGCGGAGGCTCTGGTGGTTACACCTCTGGGCGCAAAGAGATTATTGATATGTTACGTCAGCGCTCACGTCCCTATCTTTTTTCCAATACGCTTGCTCCTGCCATATGCGCAGCGTCAATTAAAGTGCTGGAGATGTTAAGCGAGTCCACGGATTTGCGTGATCAACTCGCAGACAATACTCAATATTTTAGGCAAGGTATGCGTGACGTGGGTTTTGATATTGCCGAAGGAGATCATCCGATTGTGCCAGTGATGTTGGGCGATGCAGTGCTTGCGCAAAAAATGTCACAAAAACTTTTAGAGCGTGGCATATACGCAATTGGTTTTTTCTATCCAGTTGTGCCAACCGGAAAAGCCAGAATTCGCACACAAATTTCCGCCGCTCACACTAAAGCTGATCTTGATCAAGCCATCGCTGCTTTCGCCGCGACGTATGAGGAACTGAAAGGATAGATGCAAAATCTTTTGCTGATAGTGGTGCAAGTGTTTGTGTCAAAACCACACGCAGAAGCATATAAAGCAACCTTGCTGAGTTAGTATTGTTTTCATCAAAGGCTGGAGTTTGCCATTAAAAAAAAGCTATTATGTAGAGGTGCTTTGTAATCGATTTTGTGCACCATTGCTTAGTCATGAATTATTCTTTGAGCGCAAAAAATAATATAGTCTTAGTTGGAATGCATAGAAAAAAAGTTTATTGATAAGAAATTGGAGTTTAATGAAATGAAAATATTTGCGTTATCTGGCAGTGTGCGTGAGCAGTCATATAATAGTGGACTCCTGAATGCCTTAGCAAATATCAGCGATAAATCACTACAGTTTGAAATATATAAGAACCTTAAAAGTTTACCCATTTTTGATCCAGCGTTAGCTGATGAAAATACACCGCAATCGGTGTTAGCGTTTAAGGCATTCTTAGCAGCAAGCGATGCAGTGATTATCAGCACGCCTGAATATGCCCATGGTGTAACCGGCGTTCTAAAAAATGCATTGGATTGGGTGGTGAATGCACCAGAATTAGTATTAAAACCTGTGGCCGTGATGAGTGTGTCTACCAGTGGACTGGGGGGATTGCGTGCGCAAAATGCCTTAATCATGACCTTAGTGGCAATGAATTGGAATGTGGTGGTCGAAGGATCGCTGAATATTCCCTATGCCTCGAGGCGGTTCAATAGGGATTTATCCATTAGTGATGAATTGACAAAGAAACGAATGAAAATTTCACTAGATTCATTGGTGCGTGCAGCCAAGGACTTGCGTTAGTCGTTCAATAAATAATGAGTAAATCCATTGGATATTCAATTATGATCTATTCTTTACAGAACTAGCTTGCCTGACTTATCTGGCAATAATGCAAACCAAAATAAAAGGCAGTCGCTATGAGTGAATTTCTCAAGTTGTATGAAAAAATTGGCAAAGAAAAGTATGGAGTGGCGGTTGGTAAACAAGCGCCGTATTTCTCGACCATTCATCCAAAGTTTATTGAGCTTAAGCCAGGCTATTGTGAGATTTTAATTGAAAATGAAAAATCTGTACATAATCACCTGGGAACAATCCATGCGATAGCTATTTGCAATGGCGCCGAATTGGTTGCCGGATTAACAACGGAAGTCTCAATTCCTGACACGCATCGGTGGATACCGGTTGAAATGTCAGTAAAATATCTAGGCATGGCAAAAACCGATATTCGAGTGCGTACTCAATGTGAAAATATCGATTGGAGTGAGCTTGGTATCATTGTGGTGCCGGTTGAGGCTTTGAATAGTCATAATGAACTAATTTTCACTGCGCAAATCAGTATGCGCATTAGCAAAAAGAAATAGTGTTAATGTATGCAATTGTGTTTCAAACTGTATATGCGGTTGTCAATGAAAATGTTGGATTGCGGGCCGGCATATACCATAAGCTCAAACGGGTGCATGGTTTTCAAAGTGAGCAAAAGCATTTATAAGTTTAATTCAAAGAAATAGATGTTACTTTGGTTGAGCTCAATGTATATTTTATTGCTATAACAGTTTGAAGAATAATGAATTGATATGTGATTATGCTTTCTGTTACTAATCAAATTTTAACGTCTAACAAAAAAGAATTAGGTTGGTCTATGGCGAATTCGCAAAAGTTTTGGGATCGAATTGCAGCCGACTATGCAAAAAAGCCAGTCGATAACGTAGAAGATTTCCAGCAGAAAATAAATCATATTCAAGGCTATTTATACGCCGACGATAATGTGTTGGATTTTGCTTGTGGTACGGGCACTATCAGTCTTGAGTTGGCAAACAGTGTAAAGTCTATTGATGCAATCGATACATCTGTCAATATGCTAGCTATTGCCAAACAGCGATCGAAAGACATGGGTATAAAAAATGTCAACTATATGCAGACGGATATTTTTGATGCACAACTGCGTCCGGCTCAATTTGATGTAGTATTAGCATTTAACATATTTCATTTAGTACCAACTATTGATAAAACATTGTCTCGTGTAAACCAATTGCTTAAGCCCGGAGGTCTCTTGATTTCGGAAACCCCTTGCATTGGTGGTCAGCACGTAATTTTTAGATTTTTAATGGGCGGCATGGCAAAGTTGGGGATTGTGCCCACATTTAAAAATTATAAAGCGGACGCACTGAGCAATTTAATAACGACTGCAAATTTTGAAATAATTGAAAACAAAACAGGCAAAGATCTCTTTTTAGTTGCAAAAAAGTGTTTTTAAAAACAAAAACTATTAAGCCATATTCTATCGTTCAATTGCCAGTTAAACTAACAGTGCCCAAATACAGGTGTTAGTGGTTCTTTGGTACTGATAGACCTAAGCTAGGATTGTGCTATAACAAGAATGCAGCGTCTTGTTAAGTAAAGCGTAAGATAAAAACGTTTCAATGTGTCCGCCTTTTGCGCATGTATAACAATCACAAAGCTGAGCCGTATTAAATGTGGACTGATTATGAAGTATGAGTTGTTCAATTTGTTTGTAACTGAGAATACAATTCTTCCCGGTATTCGATGCACTAATTATCTAGTCACTCCCAACATCCTGGTAAAATAATTATGGCGACCAAGCAAGTTGATTTATATGGTTGGGTCTTGCGAAACTCCACCAGGGCGTTAATGATCTTGGCGTCACTGTTTTCACTAATTCTTTTTGCTCAAATTAGTTTGCCGTTGGTATTTGCGCAGCTATTTAATGAGCTAGGGCCTAAAACTCTGGACTGGGCTTTGGTCTCGCAACAAATGATGGTTATTGGCGCTCTTATTCTGTTGTGGTTGTTAATGACTGTTATTTTTTCCATAAATCGTTCACGTTTACTCACAGATATTAGCTTTCAGATTCACCGACAGATCTATAGCCACATACTAAGTCGTTCGCTAATCTATTTTCAGCGTCAAAACCAAGCCAAATTGTTAAGCTCGGTATCGCAGATTAGCAAGAATCTTGAGAATAATTTGGCATGTGTTTTTGTCGATAGCTGGTTTAACATTACGTTAGTGTTGGGTTTAGTTGCAGGTTTGCTTTATCAAAGCCTGAGTTTGGGTGTGTTGGTGATGGCGTTGGTAATAGTTTCAGCTATTCTTCAAAACTTTCTATTAAATCGTTGCAGCGATGACGATCATGCGCGACGTTCATTTATACACAAACTTGGGCAGAAACTTAACAATATAAGTTTGGTTAAAGCGCTATCTGCTGACGCAGCATTAATTGGAGACGTTAATAGCTTAAATGCACGGCGCTCAGAGTCGCAAAAACAAGTGTTGTTTTTCCATGGGTTAAACGAGCTTGTGCGCAATTGTATATTGTTTGCTTTGCTGAGTCTGGTGACTATCTGTTGTGTGTTTTACTATGTCGAGAATAAAATTAGTATCGGTGGTTCTATTGCGGTTGTATTGTACGCCCTCTTATTGCTGAATCCAGTTAATAAGCTGTTAGTGGTTCGTGCGCAATGGTCATTTATGCGCTCAAAAGCAAAAGCGATTGTTGACTTGTTAACAGATGGCGAACTAGAAAAAAATAATCAAGAACAAAAAAGCCAGGAAAAAGGCGAGCTAAAATATATCGTATTTGATCACATCAGTATGAAAGCAAATGAGCAGGAGAGATTTGCACTGGATGATTTACAATTCCATGTGAGCAAAAATGAATGTGTGGCTTTAGTTCTGAATGAAGCAGAAAACGCCGAACTAATCAGACGTTTATTGTTAGGACTCAAACCAAGTAAAGGCCGCATGATTGCAGGTAATTATGATTTACGGGTGTGGGACCAAGCAATATGGCGGCAACGTTTCGTCGAAGCTAAACAATTACAAATCATTTTTCCTGGTACGGTTCTAGAAAATATTAAAATCGCCAAGCCAGACGTGGATGATATGGAAATCAGGCAGCTATGCGAGCAGACGGGTCTAATGGATATATTGCAACAGCTACCTCAATCCTTACAAACGCCCATTGGTGCACATACGACTCATCTGTCTGACTTGCAAATTGAAGCCATTGTGGCCGCGAGAATAATGTTGGCGCAGTGTGAAGTAATATTTTATGACTCACCCTTGACACAGGCGGATAATGTTGACGTATATGAGTTTGCGCAAGTGTTGGCAAAATTGGCAAAAAATAGTATTTGCCTAGTTATAACGCAGCATGAAGCTATTTTGCAGCAAGCAACACGAGTGGTGTTTATTAGCAATGGATGTGTGCAAGCGCAAGGCTCGCATAGTGATTTATTATTGCAAGATGATGCCTATGCCAAACTATTCAGTGATGCGGAATTGCCTGCCTGGTTATTAGATTTAGATAACGAAGTAGCTGCAATTCAAGAAGAAGATGCAATGGCATAGTTATTTCTCGATTGATATCAAAGCATCATTCAGCGCAAGTTTGACCCTCCAGGCCTTTAATTGATTTTTACCCAAGTTCTGTACTATGGTTACAACATATGCATTTTGTAACTTATGACGGCCAAAGTCTAAAAAATTCCCCGGGAAAAACAATTGTTTGATTATGAAACCCTAGACATAATTGCGGATAGTTATTTGCCTTTGTTGGCCGTCGCTATCGTCTATCAATTTGTTAAAGCTGTGTTGGCAGCGCAATGGTTTATTGTAAGCCGCAGTCTTCTATTATTGGTTTTGGGCTTATTGGTGGCCTATGGTTTAATGTTTGTGGATCAGTGGTTAGAATTATGGCCAAAATTTCAATCTGACTATAGTACGCATACTGCCGTGGCCTTGGTATTGACAATGGTATTAGCGAGCTTAGCAAAGGCTTATTGGAAGCGCATATGGTTTTTGTTTTTAATGTATCTGGCCTTGATGCGCTATCAGGATTATCATAATAGCCTAGATATGATCACCAGCTTTTCTGCCGTGTTGATTATCTATGCTTCAGGTGTGTGGCTTATGAATCGCTTGCTGCCAAAAAGATGGGTAAGCAAAGCAAAAAACTAGTTTATTAGTTTAGAGGAAAAGCTAATGAATGCTAAATTTGAGTCTGTTTTTAAAAACCTGTGTCAGATATTACAACCGTATAAAGCAATTTTGAAAATTAAGTGTGATGAGGCCAACAAATTATATCTTAACACCCAACATGTGATGAAAAACAAACAAGCCTTATTCTTTGCTGGAGTTGAAATTAATAAGAATTATGTAAGTTATCATTTAATGCCCGTGTACGTTAATCCAAGTCTATTAGATGATATTTCTCCAAACCTACGCCAACGTATGCAAGGCAAATCTTGTTTTAATTTCAAAACCGTCGATTCAGATTTGTTTGAAGAATTAAAAACACTTACACAAGCTGGATTCAAGGATTATCAAAAACAAGGATATGTACATACTGAAATTGAGGAGTAGTACTTATGTCAAAAAAAGATTGTGTGCCTTATGGTAGTGATGTTTCGGCGGGAACCTATGAATGCGCCGATTGCGGACACATTTATTCAAATCAGTCAAAAACCTCCATGCCCCCTTGTCCGGAGCACGGCAAGTCCCCACATAAGTTAAACTGTTGGATTATTTTAAGCGGTCGTGGCGATAATCCGAAAGACCCCTATCCGGATGAGTGATGATTTAAAAAATATTTTTAAAGGAAACTAAATGAGAATTCTACATACCATGATTCGTGTCGGCGATTTAGAACAATCAATTTCGTTTTATACTGATGTATTAGGCATGAAGCTATTGCGTCAGAAAGAATATCCTGAGGGTGAATTTACCTTAGCGTTTCTTGGTTACGGCGATGAAAGTGAAAACACAGTGATTGAGCTGACCTATAACTGGGGCGTGAGTCAATACGAGATTGGCAATGCATTTGGTCACTTGGCGATTGAAGTGGACGATGTCTACCAGGCTACGGATGAGATTCGCAAGCGCGGTGGAAAAATTATTCGCGATGCTGGTCCGATGAACGCCGGTACAACCATTATTGCTTTTGTGGAAGACCCTGATGGTTATCAAATTGAGTTAATCGGTGCCAAATGATTATTCACCATCGATTTGCTGGTAAACCACATGGGCAATGTTTAATAATTGTTGCTTGGGAAGTTCTGCACTAACCGCGTAACCCAGCGCGCCATTAATCCAATAAAACATGGACAGCGAATCTTGTTTTTCGAAACGAAAGGCAGTTTGTGCATTCTCTTGCACGTTGTTACGAATATATAAAGTAAGTCGTTGTCCATTTTTGTTTTCATACATAAACTGGGCCGCGGGTAGTTGGTTGTTCGGCAATAAACGTCCGCCGATTAGCGCATAGCCGAATTCCGCCAAATTCGGTGCTGTAACATCGGTATGTAGTCGTTTCGACAACCACTTGAACAAATGTGCTTCCTTGTTTGCGTGTACTTCAACGGGATGGCGCACTTCAGGCACGAAGGCCGCGTGTGCCACCGCTGCTTGTTTAGTTATCGAATACTGCGCAAATTGGCTTGAGGATGAAATAAAAAATTCATGTGCAAACCATCCGCTCAAACTGCCACAAAATAAAAACATCACGCTGGCCACCAATAAATACGATTTGGGATTTCGCAAAGGCGGACGCTCAATAATAATGGCTGAAGCTTCATGTTTGTGTTTTTGTAAATGTTCTTGATGTTGTTGTTTCAATAAATTGTTCAAACTACGAAGTTGATCTAAACGCTGCGCCTCTCGCGGATTGTTTTGTAAATATTCTTCTACAAGACGTTGGCGTTGCGGCGAAATTTGTCGATCCAAATAGGCATGTAAGTCAGACTCGGCAACAGGCTTGCTGGTATTGCTCATAACAAGCGCCTGACGTTATTTTTGCTGTCGCCATACAGGTGTTGTCGTAATTGTTCGCGTGCACGGTAGAGACGAGACATGACTGTTCCTAAAGGTAAGTCTAAAATAGAAGCCACTTGATTGTATTTTAATTCTTCAATGCAAACCAAATAAATAATTTCTCGGTGTTCACTGGACAATAATCGAAGCGCTGCTTCCAAGTCTTGCATAATTAAAGCATCATCTTTATGGTCAAGTACTGGTTCGTGATTATTAAGATGCTCGGTTTGCTCCATAGAAACAAATTGAGGGCCGGTATTAAAGCGTTTGGCCGCGTTTGCGTGAATATTATGCATTATAGTAAACAACCAGGCACGCATATTAGTCCCTTGTTTCCATAAATGCAGTTTTTCAAATGCGCGTTGCAGGCAGTCCTGAACTAAATCCTGAGCGCGCTCGGGTTCGCGAGTGAGCGAATGTGCATAACAACGTAGTTGTGGAATCTGCGCCACCACCAATTGTTTGGTCTCATCCTGTTTTGTTATTGTTTCTTGTTTGATATTGATTTCCTTAATAACACAGCGCTAGCCTTGTTTATATCAAAACAAGTCCAGACGTTAATTTTATGAGTCGCCAAACTAGATAACGTTTCAGCTATGGGTTTTATTCCATAAAAAGTAAAAAATTCGGATATTGATCAAAAACGTTTTACAATAGTTGCTTGTGGATCGAGCAAATTGAGCAGCTATGAAACCTTTGGTAAGTTTGTTGCGCGCCGTGAATGTTAGCGGACAAAATAAAATTAAAATGGCAGATTTGAAAAAAAGCCTAGAAAAAGCTGGTTTTGCGCAGGTGCGTACTTATATCCAGTCGGGCAATATTATTTGCCGAAGTAAACTAACGACCGAGTCGGTTAGTGCAAAAATCAATCAATGTATTCAACAGGATTTTGCTTGTGATGTTGATGTCTTTGTTTTCACCTTAGAGCAATGGCAGACTTTGATTAAAAACAATAGGTTTGCAAAAAACAAAGGCGTCGACTTGAGTAAATTGCATGTCATGGTATTGAGTCAAACGCCGCAAGCCTCACTCTTGGAGAAATTGGCAGAAGCAGATATTGGCGATGATCAGTTTGTGCTGAAAGACGCAGTCATGTACTTGTATTGCCCCAATGGTTATGGCAAAAGCAAACTGGCCAATAGTTTGTTAGAGAAAAAACTTAAACTTCGTGGCACCACACGCAATTGGAAAACAGTGAATGCCTTGCTAGATTTAGCACAGGCTGATCACTAATTGTCAATTTCAACCTGCGCAATCTGATGTTGCTCATTTAGTGCTAATATTAAATCGGCATAATCAGGCATGGTTTGTTGAGACCAACGCGTCAAACGTTCAAAATATTTTATAAATTTTTCAATCGCAGCATCATCCATGATTTTATGTGGTTTTGATGTTTGCACGGATGTTGAGGCCAATTGCTGTTCTTGCAAAACGCGCCATTGTTTAACAAAACTAAAGTCGGGAATTTTCAACATTAACAAATAATCCAGTTGTTCAAATAGGTTTTGATAGTGGCTTTTTAATTGTGTGTTGACATAATGACGCCACTGAGCATCGGCATCTTCTGTTTGCTCAAGATCGTTAATCGGATTTGTTAATAAATCTTCGGGCTGTGCTTGGGCACCCACGCACCAGCCTTCGAATAAAATAATATCAAGCGGCGTTTTCACTTCCGGCCATAGTGATTGCGCAGCAACATCATCAAGACTTTTATCAAAGCGTGGAAGACGAATGTTTTGTGCTTGTGGTGAGCACAATTGTGACAAACACTGTTGTAATAGTTGAGTATCATGCGTACCGGGTACGCCGCGGGTTTTTAATAAAGGGTGTATAGTTTGGCTGAGTTTAAAACGTGCTTGTCGGCTTAAATAAAAATCATCAATAGATAAGTTCACCACTTTTTTATGAAAAGCCAATTCCAACAAGCATTTTAAAAGCAGGCACAGGCTTGACTTGCCACTGCCTTGCGGGCCGTTAATGCCAATAATAATGCTTTGCTGCTGATGTTTTGTTGCTATCCAAGTGGCTAGGGGTAAATAAATATTTTGCAAATTCGAAATGACACTGGAGGGAAGCTGCATGGAATCACAATAGTATTCAAACTGTTTTTTTACTTCGAGGCTAACGACAGGCGTTTGTTGCAGAATAGATTCAGGCCAGTGCATATGGGACAGCAAAAAGGTTAAACGTTTGTTGCCGACCAATAAATAGTCGGCAATAAACGGGTTTGAAAAATATTAATGATACGGCGCAAGACGATGGGTTTGTATTGTGCCTAAACTGCGAAACAGTCGCCAGCAAATCAAAAACGCTAAGGCTAATAATAAAGACATGTCGCGGTTTTGATTATTGCCCAAAGAGCAACCACTCGCAGTACTGCTGGACGACTCGGTAGTGGTGCTGCTATTACCAGTTCCTGTATCGTTATTCACCGGAGGATTATTTGTATCCTGCGGGTCTGGATCAGGGTCGGGCTGTTGTTGAGTATTGGAAGCTACCACATCAAAGCTGTTAATTTTGGTGTTGTTGTTTTGGTTTAATACATCTGGAACATCAGAGCTGGCGTAAGTGCGAATTTCATAGCTGCCATTGGTATCTGATTGAAATTGAATGCTTGCTTCAACTGGAGTTTTTAATTGAACCGTTGCAAATGTGCAGCGCACCAAGGTTTCATTGGCTTGGGTAGTTTCTGTGCTGCAAGCCGCACCTTCAATAGTTGGCGTGGTAACAGTCAAGCCGCTGGCAAAAATATTTTCTACGACCACATTATGCGCTTGGGCTTCAGGTCCAAGATTATTCACGCTGAAATTAAGTTGTGCGCTGTTATTGGTAGTGATTTGTTGGTGCGAGGTGCGAGGTATTAGGCTTGATGGTTTGGCGCTAGTGGTGCTTTGTTGCACACTTTGTGTAACCACTAAATCTGCAACCACGGGTGTTAGCATATAAACATGCCATTCTTCCGTGTTATTGACGAGTCGGCCACCTAGACCAACGATGCGTCCCACGCTGTCAATACTGCCGCCATTATACAAGATGAAATCAGTTAGTGCGGGTGTGATTTGATCGCTAATATCATAGCGCGCCCAGACGATACCGCCGCTGCTTGCATCGGTTTCCTGGCGATAGACAAAGGGTCTGCGGCCGGTCAGGTTGTCATCCGGCCATAAATTAATGCCTGGTACTGCATCGACTCCAACAACATAACCAGCGTCATTGATGCCTAAAGCCCAAGACGTATTGCCAAAAAGATCGTATAAAGGAGTCACCGGTTCCACTGGTGACCAGGCGAAGGGGCGGGTGACCGAATCAATGCTAACACCGCCATTTTTAAAAAATTGTGAAGGATAATTCGAACCGCCAATAATTGTCCCGCTAGAATTAATTCCTGCGCCGCCCCAGCTTGTTTTGCCAGTGTATATTGAGGTGACAAGAGAGGACATTTTAGTTTGCTGGTCGTAGACAAGAACTTCGTATTCTTTTGAGATATTTGGAACTGTACCAACGGTATTGCC
>JAOUJM010000420.1 GCA_029883265.1 Gammaproteobacteria bacterium | reverse complement strand
GGTCTAGAAAATGGGCATATGATTTATATACCGGGCTGGTATAGGTGCTCATTTGAAAGTACTGGCCTTGCTTACCGATGGCTATGGTGGTTTTGGTGGTATAAGCCAATACAACAGAGATTTTTGTCGTGCCTTAGCAAACAAATATGAAGTACATATTCTACCAAGAAGTGTTGATACACACACAGGGAAATTGCCACAGAATGTCTTTCAGTATAAACCTTTCGCTCATAAAATATTGTATTTTATTCGCGCCCTATTTTTTGTTGTATTTCGGAAAAATGATTATTTATACATTTTCTGCGGACACCTGTATATGGCGCCCCTAGCCGCTATCCTAGCAAAAATGTTTAACTATCGTTTGTGGTTGCAAGTCCATGGAATTGAAGCATGGAAAAAACCATCTGCTTTGATTCGCTGGTCAGTTGAACAAAGTGATTTAATAACAAGTGTTAGCCGTTATACACGAAAAGAATTGCTTCGATGGGCAAATATAGATCCAAATAGAGTAAAAGTTATTCCAAATACATTGCGTGAACAATTCTGCTATCAAAAAAAATTAACGACAGTTATTTCCAATGATATTTTTTCGGGAAAACAAATATTATTAACGGTTTCGCGCTTAAACGCGGCAGAACGTTATAAAGGACACGATTTAGTCATAAATTCCTTGCCTAATCTGTTAAGCAAGTTTCCAAAATTACATTATGTAATTATTGGTGATGGAGATGATAAAGAGCGTTTACAAACACTTGTAACAAATTTAGATTTGAATAAAAGCGTGCATTTCTTAGGCAAGCTCGATGATCAATCGGTTGTGGCACTCTTTCATCAAGCAAGTTTATATGTGATGCCGAGTACTGGTGAAGGCTTTGGCATCGTGTTTGTTGAATCCATGGCTTGTGGATTACCCGCACTTGGCGGCAACCGCGATGGAAGTGTTGATGCACTACAAGACGGATATCTTGGCAATATCACAAATTTTTCCGATTTAGAGGTTCGCATCGAACAGTTACTGCGAACACCAGTGGATCGTGAAAAATTGGCAAATCAAACAAAACAATTGTTTGGGTTTGATAAGTTTTCGCAGCTAGTACTGGGAGTTGCTGCATAGTGAATACTATGTCTGGCAATTAGTAAAATACTTTTTTGAAAATTCTACATGTCACGCCGACTTATATTCCCGCCTATCGCTATGGGGGTCCAATTTACTCAGTGCATGGTTTATGTAATGCATTAGCTGCCTTAGGTGCAGAAGTTGATGTCTTAACGACGAATGTAGACGGCGCTTTCGATTCACCTGTACCCTTGGGGCGTTTATGCCCGGTGGATGAAGTTAATGTGTGGTATTTTCCATCAAAGTTCATGCGGCGTACCTATTGGTCTCCAAAGATGAGGCAACATTTGCTCAAAACGATTCGTCATTATGATATTGTGCACTTGCATTCAGTATTTCTCTGGCCAACGTTGATGGCTGCAAGAATTGCAAAGCGTTATGGAGTTCCCTATATCGTTTCACCGCGTGGAATGCTATTTAAGGATTTAATCAAACGCAAAGGTCGATTGCAAAAAAATGTGTGGATAAAGTTATTTGAACGTTCGACGATCGAGCATGCAGCTGCTATCCATTTAACTAGTGATATAGAAGTTAAGGCTTTAGGGGCATTCAATTTCAATAGCCCGCGGCTTATCAATATTCCCAATGGTATAAATGTAGATATTGCGAGTCCAAAGCCACATCATGTAGGGCAAAATAAAAAAGCGGATCTAATTTATCTGGGCAGAGTGAATTGGAAAAAAGGTCTTGATCGACTCATTCAAGCATTGGTTCACCTGCCCACTGTCAATGTAATTATCGCTGGAAATGATGAAGAAAACTATTCCCAAGCTTTAAAAAAATTAGCTCAACAATTGATGGTTGAGAAACAAATACATTTTAAAGGTGCTGTGTTAGGTGAAGATAAAAAGCGATTTTTGGAAGAAGCAAAAATATTGGTGTTACCTTCATACTCAGAAAATTTTGGAAATGTTGTGTTGGAAGCAATGGTGCATCAGTGCGCCGTTATCGTTACTCCAGAAGTTGGAATAGCGCAAGAAATTAACAAATATAACGCAGGCTTGGTCAGTTCAGGTGAACCGAAAATTCTAGCAGAGAATATAAAATCACTACTCAGCAATAACGAACAGCGGAAAGAATTTACAACAAACGCAAATGCAATGATTCAAGAAAAATATACCTGGTCGGTGGTGGCAAGCAATATGCTGAATGAATACAAAACGATTGTCGAGGCGACTGGATAGTGACAGAAAATGTTTCGGTCATGATTTTCACTTTGAATGAAGAAATCCATATTGAGGCGTGCATGGACTCGCTCGCCTGGTGTGATGATGTGATCATAATCGATTCTTTTAGCAGTGACAAAACAGAAGTGCTTGCAAAGGCCCGTGGTGCCCGCGTTTTTAAAAGAAAATTTGATGGTTTTGGAACACAACGCAATTGGGCCTTAGAACAGGTTGAAATCAAAAACGATTGGGTGCTTATTTTAGATGCGGATGAGCGCGTAACAGACGAATTGCAGAACGAAATCAAATTAGTAGCAGCGATGGAGAATAATACAGTTGGTGGCTATCGAGTAAAACGGCGTTTTCACATGTGGGGAAAGTGGTTGAAGTATAGCAGTTTGTATCCAACTTGGGTGTTACGTTTAATACATAAAGATAAGGTACGTTATATTAATCGAGGTCATGCAGAGACG
>JAOUJM010000419.1 GCA_029883265.1 Gammaproteobacteria bacterium | reverse complement strand
GTTAAATTTGAATACCTCATCTAATGGCTATGGGTTTTATCTGGAAAATAATACTGCCTGGGTCAGTTTGAGTAATTTTGGATTCGCCAGCGTTAATACCAGTAACCCAAGCGGGCTACAAGTCATTCAAGCCGCAACACGTCTGGGTCGTATGACCAACGATATTGCTGTAGCGGCAAATACAATTTTTCACGCGCAATTTTTTGCATTTGAAGTCTATGATCGTGACACTTTAAATTTGGTGAAAACCGTTGACTTGAGCGCGGATATTAAAAAATTGGAATTGCTTTCTGCTTCGTCTGAATTACTGGTGATTGGTGGTAACAATGAAGTCCACCGATTTGATATTAGCCAAGCGAATGCGCCGGTATTGATCGGCAAGCAGCATATGCGCGCAAAGATAAATGCTGTGCAGTCGCATCGAGGTTATTTGTATGCAGCCACGGACAAAGGCGTGGAAATTTATCATGATGATAGTGCGCAAATCGTGCTTAGCCAGGACTACCAACAAGCCAATCAAAGCCCACTGGTTTATGAAGTACAATGGCCGTATGAGTCGATTGAAAACCAAGAAGTGAAATGCTGGGTCAGTGGCGGTACGTGTTCGCAAAGCTCAAGTATGCCCGGACAAATTACTATCACCTGGAACACACCAGCAACGCCAGGCGACTACGAAATAAAAGTTGGTGTAGGCAATACACAGCATTTTATTATCGATAGCGATCGTATAATTGTTCAATAAACTATTCACTCTCACTCATGTGAGAGTGAAAAATGGCGCCCCGGAGACGATTCGAACGTCCGACCTGCCCCTTAGGAGGGAGTGGACGCCTATAAACCCGTTCCTTAACCAAGATTAACCAACCTTTACAAAACAAAAACTTAAGTCTATATTTCCTTATCTGTACTACACCTAAATTGATCGAAATTAACGCAAAACGTAGTACATGTGTAGTACAGAGCCTCTGTACTACGCCTGGAGTAAGGAAAACCAATGGACGAATCACGCTTCAAATTTACTAAAACCAAAGTCCAGGCGCTGCCGATTCCCGAGCAAGGCCGGGTGACTTATCACGACACCGAAAACCCGAAATTAAAACTTTGGGTGCGTCCTAGCGGGGTGAAATCGTTTTTCTTGTATCGCCGTGTGGACGGTAAGCCCGAGCGCATTTTTATTGGTCGCTTTCCCGATTTCACTGTGGACAAAGCGCGGCGCAAGGCGGAGGAATTAAACGGCGAGATTTCCAAGGGCGAGAACCCCAACGACGACAAACGCAAAAAACGCAAAACTTATAATCTGCAAAATCTTTACGACGAATATTTTAAAAATCATGTTCAGCTCAACAAAAAGCCCGAGCGTAATGCTGAAACGTATTACCGGCTTTATCTCTCCCAATGGAAGAACCGCAAAATCGACAATTTGAAAAACCCGGAGATTCGGCGCTGGTTCGCCAAGCTGGGTGCGGAAATCAGCCCGGCCACGGCGAACAAAGCCCTGGGATTATTGAAAGCGATTTATAACAAAGGCATTGAATGGGGTATCGTGGCAGTAAATGGAAATCCCTGCATCGGAATTAAAAAATTTCCCGAAGTTAAACGCGAGCGTTTTTTACAAGCCGATGAATTGCCCCGTTTCTTTAAAGCCCTGGCCGAAGAACCCAATGACACCGCAAGAGATTATTTTTTAATAAGCCTGCTAACGGGCGCACGGCGTAGCAATGTGCTGGCCATGCGCTGGCAAGATGTCAATTTGGCGCGCGCAACCTGGACAATTCCCAAAACCAAAAACGGCGAACCCCATACCGTGCCACTGGTTAAGGTGGCCGTTGATCTACTGACCGAACGTAAAAACCTGCGCGCTAATCAATTCATAATTAATCAAGCGGGTGAGTTAGAAGATACCGGAAAAGAATCGCCTTGGGTGTTTCCCGGCACGGGTAAAACCGGACATTTAATGGAACCCAAAAAAGCTTGGGCGCGCATTTTAGAACGCGCTGAAATTCAACAATTACGCATCCATGATTTAAGGCGCTCCCTAGGAAGCTGGCAGGCCGCAACCGGGGCGAGTTTATCCATCATAGGTAAAACCCTGGCACACAAAAACGTCAGCACCACGGCGATCTATGCGCGCTTAAATCTCGATCCTGTGCGCGATGCCATGAATAAGGCGACCGATGCCATGTTTGAAGCGGCACAGGTGAAACAAGAGGCTGAAGTTTTGGAGATGGAAAATTAACAAGGTTTGCCAAGTCTAGGGTAGCTCCCGAAAAGCCGGAGACCTTCACCGGCTTGGCTTGGTTTTAGTGAAGGAATGGCATAGGAAGGATGTCGGATGACTGAAGAAATAGCAACTCTCTCAAGAGACGAGGTAATAAGCAAAATTGTTAAAATCAAGTTCCCGTTGTATTGGTGGCACAAGCGAGAATCTAAAAAGAAACCACTAAACAATCTGGTTAGGGGGGATAACGTCGAGGAAGTAGAAATAGCGGCAAAGTGGGCAGAAGATGAGTACAAAGTAAACGAGTTAACGGGAGAATTGGCAAAGCTTTCAGATGTAAAGTTAAAGCAATTATTAATTGAGGCTGAGAACAAGAAGAAAAAGGAAATAATGCAATTTGAAGAAAATAAGCAAGTTTGGATGGGTAATCCCCCCATTTTTAACGTGATGCAATAGTAGAATCCATAGTTAGGCCACCAGGGCCAGTTTTTGTTTCGGTGTCATACCGTCCAATGCCATATTGGGTCTTTCATGGTTATAG
>JAOUJM010000418.1 GCA_029883265.1 Gammaproteobacteria bacterium | reverse complement strand
GTATTGACGCAGGTGCCACCCATATTCAAATTGATATTGATGATGGCGGTCTGCGGCGTATTCAAATTCGGGATAATGGTGAAGGCATTGCACCACAGGATTTGGCCTTAGCGGTGTCACGCCATGCCACTAGTAAGATCAGTACTTCAGAGGATTTAGCGAATATTCGTAGTTTGGGTTTTCGTGGTGAAGCATTGGCTAGCGTGGCTTCGGTCGCGCGCATGAGTATACGTTCGCGGCAGAAAAATAATGAGCAGGCCTGGGAATTGGATGCTGAAATTAGTGCAGAACTAAAACCGGCGAGTCATCCCATCGGTACAAGCATAATTGTTCAAGATTTATTTTTTAACACACCGGCACGGCGAAAATTTTTGCGTACCGAACGCACCGAGTTCAATCATATTGAAGACGTGGTTCGACGTATTGCGCTGAGTCGTTTTGATATCGCATTTACATTAACGCATAACCAAAAAGATATTCTGCAACTGCCCGCCGCTAACACCGAGGTTCAGTGCCAAGCACGTTTGAGTAAATTGGTGGGAAAATTATTCGCTGAGCAGTCCATGTTAATCGACACGGAAATTGGCGGTTTGCATTTATATGGCTATTTAGCTCAACCTACCTATAACCGCAGTCAGGCGGATCAACAATATTTTTATATTAACCAGCGCATGATTAAAGACAAGCTGGTCAATCAGGCCATACGCTTGGCCTATGCGGATGTGTTATACCACGGTCGCTATCCAGCATTTGTCTTGTATTTAGCCATGAGCCCGCAGTTGGTCGATGTCAACGCACATCCGACGAAACATGAGGTACGCTTTCGCGAATCGCGCACGGTATTTGATTTTTTACGCAGCCGTATAAAATCCTTGCTCGCCGAAGCACGGCCCGATGGGCAAAGTAATCAAGTGAGTCCTGGTGAAAATTTACAACGAGCAAGCGCCACTTATCCGCAACAGCAAACGCCTATGCGTTTATCGGTGCAAGAAAATATAAACAATTATAAAACCCTTTACGGCCAGCCTAGGCCTAGCCATGGTGATCGAGCCGCTATCCCTGTATTATCCCAAGAAGAAAATGAGAGTACAGATATTCCACCCCTGGGTTATGCGATTGCGCAATTGCACGGAATTTATGTGTTAGCACAAAACCAACACGGTCTGGTATTAGTTGATATGCATGCGGCTCACGAACGTATAACCTATGAAGCTTTAAAACTAGCATTTGCCAAAGCGCGTGTGGTCAGTCAGCCATTATTAGTACCGATTAGCCTACAGCTCAGTGCACAAGAAATTCATTGCGTCGAAGAATTTTCGGATTGGTTTGCTGGGCATGGTTTTGAATTGCAAAACGCCGGACCTGAAAGTATTTTAGTGCGTGACGTACCGGCGATGTTACGGAATGCTAATATTGAGCAATTAGTTCGTGATATACTTGCCGACCTGATTAGTTTTGCGACTAGCGAGCGTATTCAACAAGAAAACAATCATATTCTTGCGACTATGGCCTGTCATGGTTCGGTGCGCGCCAGTCGCCAGCTCACGAACACTGAAATGAATGCTTTGTTACGCGATGTGGAAAAAACGGATAATAGTGGGCAATGTAATCACGGCCGTCCCACGTGGGTGCAACTCAATATGGACGCCTTGGATAAACTTTTTATGCGTGGTCAATAAACCTGACGGAAAAATACATGTTGGAAATATATAATAGCTTAACTCGACAAAAAGAAATATTTAAACCTATTGATGAAAACAATATTCGCATGTATGTGTGCGGTATGACGGTTTATGATTTATGTCATTTAGGCCATGCGCGAATGCTGGTGGTATTTGATTTGGTTTACCGAGTGTTATGTCATGTCTACGGTCAGGATAAAATCACTTACGTGCGTAATATTACCGACATTGATGACAAAATTATTAATCGCGCCAATGAAAACCAAGAAGACGTGAGCGTGTTGACTCAACGATTCATTGATGAAATGAATAAGGATGCACAAGCCCTAGGCATTTTATCACCCAACCAAGAACCACGCGCCACCACCCATATTCAGGAAATTATCGACATGGTGCAAACCTTGGTCGACAAAGGTTTTGCATATCAGGGTAGTAATGGTGATGTCTATTATTCGGTGAATAAATTCGAAGGCTATGGCAAATTATCAGGGCGTAATTTAGAAGACGATCGCGCCGGTGCCCGTGTAGAAGTCGATGAAGCGAAACAAGATGCCATGGACTTTGTTTTATGGAAGGCCGCCAAACCCGGTGAACCGGCTTGGGATTCGCCGTGGGGCGCTGGTCGTCCCGGTTGGCATATTGAATGTTCTGCCATGTCTACCTGCTGCCTCGGTAATCATTTTGATATTCATGGCGGAGGCATGGACTTGAAATTTCCTCATCATGAAAATGAAATTGCACAATCGGAAGCCGCAACCGGAGAGACGTTCGCAAATTTATGGATGCACAACGGTCACGTCATGGTTGACGAAGAAAAAATGTCAAAGTCCTTGAACAATTTTTTCACCGTGCGCGAAATTCTAAAACTTTATCAGCCGGAAGCGGTGCGCTTTTTTATTTTAAACAGTCATTACCGCAGCCCCTTAAACTATTCCACCGAGAATCTCGACGGCGCAAAAGCAGCCTTGGATCGTTTTTATACAGCCTTGCGTGATGTGACACCTGGTGAGTATGAAACCGATGAGCGTTTTGCGAGTTTTTATCAAGCTTTAAAAGAGGATTTTAATACCTCTGAGGCTATTGCCATT
>JAOUJM010000154.1 GCA_029883265.1 Gammaproteobacteria bacterium | reverse complement strand
CATCAAACAGGTCACGGCGTGGCGTACCTGAGGATTGCTGTTTTTGACTCACGAGTTGGAAATCGGAAACCTTGAATTTAGTTAAACTGGTTTGATGTTGTAGTTGCTGGATGGGTTTGACGATGAACCACCCAACTCCTCCGAATAGGACAATTACACTGCAAATCATTAAGATGATAATAGTCGCCGGTTGCATACGCATTTTATTTATCCCCGTCCGAATCGAATGGGGGTGTAAAGAAACTCAAAACCGTTCTGCCTTGTATCAGATGGTTGTGCGATTGACCTTGTTCCAAAGTCAGTTCTCTGATTTTCAGCCAAGTGTTTTGGGCAACCATCGTTTGAAAAAAAGCATAAACAGCTCCATACGAACCGCGAAATTCCATGCTGAGTCGAACCTGTTGATCTGCTTGTTTCGGTAGTCGTTGAAACGACTGCGTCACAATGGTGATACCATTGCGACTGGCCTGTTCACGCACACGTCGCAGTATCGCTGATTGGCTTAGTGTGCCTTGTTGCCTGGTGGTCTGACGTAAATGGTTTAATAGGGGTTTGGAGGCATGGAATGCAGCCACCACTTCCTGATGGCGGGTTGCTAAATCGTGTCGTTGTTGCGCTCGCATGTGTTGTTGTTGTAGCTGCAACGTGGTTTGATGATGTGGCCACCACCACAATAGTAATAGGAGAAAATTACAGAGACTCAGGATGAGTAACACTCGAAGTGAATAACGTGCTTGAGGCCACTGCCAGTAACTATTCAGTATCGCTTGCCAGCCGATGCGAATCATTTCATTCCACCTGCCATTTGCAACCGAATTTCAAAAACGACGACGTCTCGAAATGTTGCCGACAGCGTTTGTTGTACTAATTGCACATTTGAAAATTGATTCTTTTTTTCTAAATCTGCGATTAACTGTGGCAGTTTAGCCGCAGTGGCAAGCGTTCCCTTAATCACAAGTTCTGCTGATTGGGCGTCATAATCAAATGAACTCAAGGCGGCTTGCTGGGGCAAGCTGCGTTCCAGAAGTTTTAAGAAGTGGGTTGGTGAGCGTAACCGATCCTGCGATCGTTGATTCACAGCATGAATGACCGCTTTGGTCTGATTTAATTCATGCAAGGCCGGCATTGCATTGGATTGTATGTTTGCTAGTTCATGTTTCTTATTTTCCAGTAGCGTAAGCAACCGCTGATTGCTCGACCTTGCGTCAAAACCCGCAACGATAAATCCAACCATACTGACTGTTAAACACAGCACCATCAGACCAACGCCCAGACTTATCCCTTTGACCGGTATATAAGCACTATAAATAAAATTGGTTGTGAGCTTCATTATGACAGCGCCACCCTGATCGTGTTTTCGAAGGAAATACCATCTGGAATAGCTTTACCAATGGGCCAAACCGACTGAACTTGGGTTTCCAGCAAAATAACGGGATGCGTCATTTTTGTTTCCAACAAAGGAGCAAGTTCGTCACGAAACTGAGCAATCCCAGTTAGAAACACATTTTCCACCTGGTTGCGTTCGTTCGCACCTAAGTAGCTTTTGATGGTTTGTTCAATCGTATTGGCAATGGATGATAATTGAGGTGTAACTTCTGTGTCTTTTTGAGTATACCAATGACTGCGAAAAAAGTTTAAATAGCCTTGCTCTTCCCAAATCATCAAAGTCCAATAGTCGGTTTGGCAAATCACCATGGCACCGCTGAGTTGATTAAACATCAGTTGTGCGTAGTAATGATTAAACACGAATCGCGCATTGCTATCCACGATATGCGGTAGTAAATTTGTTTCTTCAAATAGCGTTTGTAAAGCCATCATCACGGAACGCGGCAGCGCTTGCGCCAATATCTGCTGGTGGTTGTTATCTTGATGCATAATTTGGTAATTACTCACATAACCTGCGTCGACTTCACCTTGCTCTTGCGCGATTCGCCATTCAATATAAGATTGAATGGCTTTATCACCTTTGATTGGTGTGTCGACCTGAAATCGACGAAACACAATGAGAGGGTCCGGAATGCTGACCATCAACTGATAAGCTTGTTGATTGATTTTTTTTGCGATCTGGGTGCACGCATCAACAACACCTGTCGAGAAAAGCTTAACCGGCTGCTGATCAATTGGAATCGTCATGGGGTAATGTGAAAACCAATCGATCTCGCACGGTGACCCGGCCAAGGTAACCACATTCAGTCCCGACCGATCAAAACTAAGTCCCACTTGGGTGTGTGCTTTGCTAAAGCCGAGCCATTGTCGCCAAATGTATTTATTGGCTGAAGGTAACACGCTGAACTTCCTCTAAAGATGTTTTTCCATCGCGTACTAGGCTTAACGCGCAGTCTCTTAAACTTACCATACCCGCCACGATCGCATGCGAACGTAAAACATGCAGGGGGACACGCTCGATAATTAGTTGTTTGATATCCGGTGTTACACTTAAGAACTCGGTGATGAGTGTTCGCCCTTGGTAGCCCGTGTGATTGCATTGATCACACCCTTTACCCAGATAGTCGTGCGTTACCTTGTCTGATTGAGCGATCCCATAGTAGGAAAACGCATTGGCTTTGATCGGTTTTTTTGTTTTGCAATGAGAACAAACCAGTCGAACCAATCGTTGCGCCATAATACAGCTTACCGCTGACGCAAATTCAAACGCACCAATGTTTAAATAACGAAACCGCTCAACCACATCAATGGTGTCATTGGCATGGACGGTGGTGAAGACCATGTGACCGGTAAGCGCCGATTGAATTGCGATATTGGCGGTTTCTTCATCTCGAATTTCACCCACCATAATTTTATCGGGATCATGACGCAAAATCGCTCGCAATCCTTTAGCAAATGTCAGCCCCTTTTTTTCATTGACGGGTATTTGGCTCACACCGGGTAACTGATACTCTACCGGATCCTCAATCGTAATCACCTTCTCCTGTTCAAGATTGAGCGATTTTATCGCTGCATACAAGGTCGTCGTTTTACCGCTACCGGTGGGACCGGTCATTAATATCATTCCGTGAGGATTGTGGATCACCCGCTTAAACCCTTGCAGAATATCAGAATGAATACCCAGCATGTCCAAACTTAGTTCCTCAAACTCACGGCTAACGGCCGCTCGATCTAAAATACGAATCGCTACATCCTCACCGAAGACCGTTGGTAAAATTGAGACTCGAAAATCGATATCCCGATTTGCATAGCGCAACCGAAACCGACCGTCTTGCGGTACGCGACGCTCGGTAATATCCAATTGCGCCATGACTTTGATACGGGACACCAAACTGTTCTGATGACTCGGATCGAGGGTTTCAGTCGCCGGGTAAAGCACTCCATCAACTCGATACTTGATGTTGACACCGGCCTCGTTGGATTCCATATGAATATCGCTGGCGTGTTTATTCAGTGCAGCGAGCAGAATGCCATTAACCAAAGTGATGACCGGCCCATCATCCGGGTCGGCTTGGGCATCAAGTGACACAAACTCCTCATTACCCTCGCTTCCTTCGCGCACGATGAGTAACTGAAATTCACGGGATAAATCTTTTAGTATCGCAGCCGTGCCTTCACTCTTTTTCAAACAGGCGTCAATGCCCTCGCGGCTACTAATTTTTAGGAGTACAGGTGAACCAATGAGCTTTTCAATTCGATCACTTAAGGTCAGATCATATGGATCCGATGCCGCGATAGTAAGACAATCATTTTTTGATTCGAGCGGGATGATACCGAGTTTATAGGCAATATCTGCACTCAAAATCGAAAATAAGTCGACATCAATTTTATGTTGATCAAGATTGATATAGGCGTAGCCACATTGTTCTGCTAAAGCTTGGGCCAGTTGTTCGTTGGAAATTTTGTTGAGTTTTAATAGGACGTCACCCAAACGCTCATGTTCGGGTATTGAAACATCCACCAGGTCCTCGGGTTTTAAAAAACCTTTTTCAACGAGAATGTCGCTAAGCTCTTTGAATGCAAACGCATTGCTCATCCCACATACTCCATGATGTAGAAAACCGGCAAATACAAAGCGACAATTACGATTCCGATTAACAAGCCCATCAGCAAAATAATACTGGGTTCGACCAAACTTACCAGAACACGTAATCGATCTTCAAGGCGTTCGTGGTGACGCTGCGCAATATCGCTTAGCATGCGTGTTAGGTTGCCTGATGATTCCCCGACCTGCAGCATTTTCTGACTGCTTCCCGGGAGTAAACCAGTGGTCAGGCTCGCCTGCCATAAACTTGTTCCCTGTTCGACCTGCTTAATGACATCCAAAAGTTTTTGTTTAAACACTCCATGCTGGTGCGCCGCTTGAATCCTTTTTAGTGACGCTACCAACGACATACCCGAAGCCAATAAAGTCGATAAACTATCGGCAAACCGTTCCACTCGGCTATCTTGTAAAACAGAACCCAGCAACGGAATCGCCTCAATCATCAAGCTAAGTTTTGTTCCCCAGAGTGAATGCTTGAGGTAGCTGCGAAAAGAAAAAACAGAAACTGTAAGAATACAGAAAGTGATCATAATTCCAGGTAAGTAACTGACAAATGACATTAGTGCTTGCGTGATCCACGGTAATTCGGCATCGAAATTGTCATACATATTGACGAAACGTGGCAGTACAAACAAAAAAAGCAACCCCACTATTAGCACTAAAGTGATGACTAAAAAAATCGGATATGCCAAAGCTTGGGTTACCTGTTTGCGCAATTCAATACGTCGTCGAAGATAGGCAATATAATGAGAGAGGGAGGCCACCATATTCCCGCTATTCTCACCCATGCTCAAAGCAGTAACAAAAAACGCGTCTTTAAGCCGCAAATGCTTTGAAATGCAATGCGATAACACTTGTCCATTTTTTACATCGCTTAACACATTGTTTAAACCCTGGCGTAAATCACGATGCTGACTTTCTTCAATCAAAAGCAATAGCGCTTCGGGAATCGTGATACCCGATTCCAATAGTGACTTGAGTGAAAGCGATAATTCGAGTAGATCCGCCAACGACACGAACTTCTGTCGACGAGGTATCGTGAATCCATGAGCACGGTATATTCGCTGAGGGAAAAGTCCATTCTGCTGCAGTTTAGTTTTCAGCGCATCTATTGATAGGGATTCCGCTTTACCGGAAACCACGACACCGGATTCGTTGATCGCTTTATACCGAAACATTGGCATGTTTTAACTCACAGTTACCGTACCTTTTTCCGTTTTGAGGTAGTCGGTATCTCCGTTACATAACCTGAGCAAAAACTTACAATTAAGCCGGTCTGTCCAAATTTTTCAATAATAGAAGTAAACTAATAGAAGGATTTGTAATTGAAAATCAATCGAATGAACCTTAATACGCTAAAACGTTGATGTTAATGAGCAAAGAATCCGCTTGTGTACGGAAAAAATGTTTAGAACCCATTCGTTTAGTTATTGCACACAACAACTATCGGTCAAACTGTTGTATTCAGACCCGTAAAAAGGCTTGGCGGATCTCTTTCGAATCCCGGCCAAGCTTTTCTTAGGTTCTAAGTAAAACCGGTCGCAAAAAAGTCATAGCCCAAGACTGAGGACATCAAGATGAATGACCCAACAATTCCTTCTCCGAGCACAATGCACTCAAAAATAACAGGTGATTTCGGCGAGCACCTGGTGCTATATTGGCTTTCTAAACTAGGCTATGAATCCCTACATGTAGATCATTCTGGTATTGATATTCTTGCACGAGACCCCAGAAAAAAGATGGAACCACTAGGCATATCTGTTAAAGGACGATCTCGGACTATTAAAAATAGTAACGATTCCCTAAAAATCAATGCGGATAACATAACTAAAATAGTATCCGCATGTGATAGTTTCAGATGTGCACCTTATTTCGCCATCGTTATGGACGGTATACATTACAATAACAGGATCAAACTATTTGTGTTCTTGTTCCCAATGGATGATGTTTTCACCATTGTGACGAGCAAATTCTCATCTACTCAGGATCTCATAGATCAATATAGTCTTGCAGACTCAAACAGGCGAAACAATATGTCGATCAACTGGGCAATGAACCAAAAAGCCATTGACGCATACAAAACCGATAAAAGAATTCACTATTTTGAACTAACCTATGGTGACTCCCACTGGGTGCTTTAACTAGACTTTAATGAGTTGAGGCATTTCCAAATGCAAAGTCATTCTAGGCTAGTCCTCAGTAATACGCCCTGAGGTGCCCCTAGTCAAAGGATAAAGTTTTTAAAAACTGTACTAGCTGGTGGATTTCATTATCATCCAAAAAGGAGGTTTTAAGCAGAATGTTATTTGATGCAAGTAATTTTCGATAGTATTCATTCCTTTCTATAGCTGACATCTGTTGTGTTTTAAGCAGTCTTAGCGGATCTATGTGATAAATAATTGCTTCTTTTAATGTTTGGGCAGAACCCGAGTGACCATATGGTGCGGTGTTTTCAACATTTGTTAACGGAGGGGTTCTAAATTTGTAGAGATCTTTGGGATCGTGTGTAACATTAAATCTGCCGTAGTCAACCCCAAATCCATTTTTACCAAATCCAATCTGCGGAAAAGGTATCGCATGAAACTCAAAATCTGAATAATGCTTACCATTATGACAGGATACACATTTACCCTTTCCGAAAAAAATAAGTCCCCCTTGTATCTCGCTCGAACTCAAATTACTTTTCCTAGTTACAAAGTTCTCAAACTTTGAAGCTCTAATTCTAAACTTATCTTGTATAAATTGAGCATTGGAGTCAGCTATATGTATAAATTCAAGTTCGCTTGGTTTGATATTGTATGCATCTATGAATGCCGAACGATAATTTTGATTGTTGTTTATGCGTTCTAGCAATGTGTAATAAATTTTACTCGCAGATTCTACTGTTTCGGATTTTAGCGTGGTGTTGACTACGTCAGTATCAATTATCATTTCTCTTAGCTCAACAAAGGGAAGATGAATTGCGACAATTAATGGGTTTGTTGATGGCGATTGTCGTCCAAATTGACTAATCAGGGTATCTTCTCGTTTTTCTACTTTTCCATCCCAGAAGAAGACTTTGAAATCCTCTTCCGCTCGTCCCCAGAGTGGCAACGAATTACGTGGAACGATTACACCGCCGCTTTTGATTCGCTCAACCCCTACCCCTTTGCCGCCAACGCCTATTGAGTTGGGTAAACCGTCTGCGCTGCCAAATTTGTCGATATGGCAGGAAGCGCAAGCGATGTCTCCGTTAAGGCTTAAATTTTTATCATTAAATAGTTTCTCGCCAAGTTTAACCTTTTTCACATCAGTCCGTGTTTCGAACGGAACCGTGTTGTAAATAAATTCTTTTGCAGCGTTTCGCAGGATATCGGTCCTCAGATCGCCTAGTACGACTGAAGGTATGAATATGAGAAAAATATATGATATGGCTGCAACTATTTTAGTCATAGCGGATTTCATGGATTTCAACAACTTTGCGTATGTCTTTAGCCTTTAACTCGATGGCTTTTAAACCCATTTCTGATAGATCACTTTCTTCCAAACCGTAACTCAAAAGCTTCTTCCTTAGTAAGTCGTAATCCTGACAATCTATAAGCCCTATTTCTGCCTGTACTAAAAGACTCACATTGTCGTCGTTTGGACTAGTGGCGACCATTTGCTTTGCGACGAAATGTTCTCTCATTACTTGGTCACATTTGAAAACATAATTCGAGTACTCGGTTTCGTAGTATGTTTTAACAATTTCCTTTTTCAAATTTGTAGAAAACATCCCCAATATGTACGTCGCACTCAGGCCAATGACAAAAATACTTCCTAATTTTATATTCATCGGTCAGTTTGCTTTTCTATCAGATTTGTATCAATTGACAAATTGTCGAGCAGTTTGTCAGACAGTCGACCTGTTACCTTCATACCTTGCCTTTTTTCATAGAGAGAAATTGCCGCAGCAGTATCAGATCCAGGAAGGCCGTCAATCGTACTGTTATAGTAACCTAATGCGAATAGTGCCGTTTGCACTCTCATTACAAGAACTTTAAATGTTCTACTTTTTCCGTGTAGTTTAGTCACTCTTGGTGAAGTCGCTGGGCTATTCGGCAAAATAGATATAGGCGGTGTGCTGTCGCTTTTTGAAGATTGTTTCTTTTCTTGTGGCTCAGTTTTGCGCGGTTGCGGCGGACTATAACTTGGTGTTTTTTTTGGCACATATCCGCCACCTGATGATGACCGATGGGACCCGTGACTTCCATGGCTTTGGTGCGACCGATGGGCCGCTAGGGTAAAATTAAGCATTTTCTTATTTTGCCACAGTTGATTTTGGTCAGTAGTATTTTCCTTGTCCGTAGTTACTACGTTACTGTCGTTTGCCTGCAAGCCTGCGGCTGCAAGCGAGTTAATTAAAAATAAAGTATGTTTTTTCATAGAATCCCAATGCTTTGATAGCCACTATTGCGTGGATAGGATTTGAAGAAGCCACCGCAATTTTTTCTTTCGTGACATAATCTACAATCCTCTAAATAGATCCTTTTCCAATCTGAGATGGATTGACATGACAAGTTAGAATATTGAATAGGTATTGTACATAAGGGGAAGTTGTATAACTTAGTTATTATATTATAATTATTCGCTATAGTTATTGCTTGGTCAACATAAGAAAAGTCTATTGACGTGTCAACAAACAATGATTGCCAGTTCATTTTGGCATATCCTTCGTTTTCCAGTTGCATAATTGACCAATTCAAGATCAAGGAAAGATGTTTGCCAATAAAGTCTGCCAATTTAGGCAACTCCCATTGGTTTTGCTTTATTAAGACGGTTCTTAATTCCACAATTGAACCAGCAACGAACAAAATATTCAAGCTTTTCAATAATTGTTTATATGCCCCAACTTTACAAACTATGTCATCGTGTAAGGTCGGGTTGCTACTATAAAGAGGTATACACCATACAATGTTGTTTTTTGTATTTTTAATAAAACTCAGGTCTTCCATACCAAAATGTTGAGCATTGGTTAATATGTGAAATTGGAGATCAGGCCTGATTGCAAGTATCTTATCTATAAATAAAAATAGTTTATTTTTCTCCAACAATGGTTCACCCCCCGATATACCTATTACTGATTTAACAGGTGTCAACTTCATCACTTGAATATAAAGATCATAATCATCGTAAAATTTATTCTTCGGGGGTTGAGAGCACATCAAACAAGTTTGATCACATTGTTCAGTTATCAATAACGTATTCGAATTGGAATGTGCCCTGTATTGTCGAATAAGCTGTTGAGTTTCCGGAAATACAATGCAAATATCATCTTCGATGGAATCTTTTTTGGATAGAGTAAATGAAAACTCTCCATGTATGCACCACACTTGTACTTTTTCATCTTGCCTAGCATAGCTAGCGCAAAAGTTAGAATTGAATGTCTGTGGTTTACTAGAAATCTGAATAACAAAGGGTTCATCCGTTTTCATGCGACCATCAATATTCAATCGCAATTTATTCATATTTCCACTCTGTCATAACTGGCATTAAAGTACTCCGTCCCGTCACATTGGCAAATATGTTTACCAATGCAAATGGATTGTTTTCTAACAATTTGGAGAAAATATATTCAAATATCTTTTTGTGATGAAAGCAGAAGTTTGTTCGTTCTTTCGTGAGGTCAATCCGATTATACCTAGAAATATCATCAACAATATCAATCCCACAAAAGGGTTTGAATGCACAATGAATACAATCGGGGTGTATTTCGTTCATTTGCTGCCAATTAATATCACTAACGGTTTTTTTGTTTATTCCGTCGAAAATATCACCTAAGCTCAGATCGACGTGGTTAATGCGTGATAACATGCGCGCTTCATCTGATGGATACAATTTACCATTATAGTCAATTACTAGGGAGTCTATAGTTGTTGGACTTGGTGTTCTAAAATCTGTGTGTGAATTGAAACTAGGGGTAAATATTCTTCTGATTACAACTTCTAAATTGAATTCAGATATCATCGCATCGTTTCTATGATTGTAATCAAAAATATAGTCAATGGCCTGAAGATAATTTTCTGTCCAGGTTGAAATGTTGTGCTTAAGATTAGGATATTTTTTCCTGGCAAACCCTTGATAGTTTACTGGACGAAGGAAAATCGAAGTTTGACCCAAATCAATATAGAAATCGATTAAGTTTTTAATGGCATCTACATCGAAATTAACCATTGTTGGTAAAGCATTTATCTTATTGTTTCCAAATTTCCTTTTGATGTATTTATAATTGTTAATTACATCGTTCGTTAATTGATAAGACTTGGTACGATTGTGAGTGTGAACAGCGTGATCACCATCGATTGACGTGCTAAGAAAACAATCGTCTCGTTCGATCATTTTTAATAAACGAGTGTTTATGGTATGAAGATTTGTACATATTATAAATTCAGCCTCTATCGCGCATTGATCACAGAATGCGATGATATCTTCTATAATGTCTATCCGGAGTGTTGGTTCGCCTCCTTGGAATTCAATTTTTATTTTTTTCGAAGAATGCTCAAGCAGAAGATTTTTTGTGTGTTGGGTAGTTGCTTGTGTCCAATCATGGTCGGTTGAGTTAATATTGGCTCTAGATACTTGGCAATAGTCGCATGAAATGTCACAACGTAACGTTGGTATAAGGATGAAATACATTGATTCATTATTAAGTTCCTTTCGTTTTCTGAGTCTAGCTACGAAAGAGTTATAGTAAAAATCGTAAGCGCCTAATAATCCACACCTAGAAACCCGTGATTAAATTCTCTATCGTTCCAATCTTTACCCCAAGGGAACGACCATGGAAAAAGTCCTCACTGAAAAACAACGCTACTGGCTCGATCATCTCAAACAAATTGATGCCGGTGATTTGTCGTCAGCTGCTTATGCCAGGGAACACCAGCTCGATCCACATGCCCTGTATCGCTGGCGGTCGGTTCTCACCAAGCAAGGCTTACTTGAAGCGAAAACGCCCGTCGTCAGTTTTGCTCAAGTCAATGTGACTAACAAAACGCAGTCAAACATTGAGTCTAAGTTCATCATTGTATTTCCAAACGGCTGTAAAGTACTTTGCGAAAACCTCAACACAACGGACCTCCAATGGCTGATCAACGCGATACAATAAGACATGTATTGCGGCCTTGCGACGCCATCGAGCGAATTTACTTGTGCCGTGA
>JAOUJM010000152.1 GCA_029883265.1 Gammaproteobacteria bacterium | reverse complement strand
TGGGCAGCTCACAAAAGAAAAACTAGATTTAGTAATCACAGATATAAATATGCCCAATATGGATGGATATGAATTTATTAAGAATATTCGAGCATCTGCATTAAACTCTTTTATACCTATTTTAGCAATAACTACACAAACCGCTCCTGAGCAAATTCAGAGAGGCCGAGAGCTTGGTGCATCTGGTTGGCTAGCCAAGCCGTTTCACGAGGACGCAGTGATTAGTGCAATCAATAGATTAGCTTGTTAAACTATAGAAAGAATCATATCACCATTGGATTCTATCCATTTTAATTAATCGTTTGCGAGGATTTTTCTCTACAATAATAACGGCAGCGAGCAGTCTTAACAAATAGATTCTAACTTAAATCCAAATCGTAACTGAAATTCGCTTTGCTATACGAAAATATAATCAATGCCATGCTTAATGGTAAGTGATTGATTTTAGTTGTGCTGAAACTATCCATGGTTGGCTGCTGCATTTTAATAATTATTCATAACGTCTATGTAGTAAATAAAGTAGTAAAACAAATATGGTTAGAAACGATATTCAACATGTAAGCAATGAAAAATATTTAGCAAATCCGTTATTCTAAACACTTTTGTATATTTCAGTATGGGGAGAATCATCATGAGTACATTAACCGAGCAATTAAAAAAAGAACATAGCGTAATCCAAGATCTATTGCATGATGCCAAAGAGCAAGGAATTACTAGCGATGAGGGTCAGTCGAAGTTTAAAAAAGCAAAAGATTTGCTGTTACAACATTTGAAAAAAGAGGATGATGAGCTATATCCGTTGTTAACGAAGAATGGGGCCAGTAAAGCAATTGCTGATACGTTTTCGGAAGAAATGAAAGCGATATCAAAAGTGGCAAATGACTTTTTTACAAAGTATGAAAATGCGCAGTCAGGATTAGAATTTGCTCAGGACTTTGGAGCATTTTTGGGTGCTTTAGGTTCTCGTATTCGCAAAGAAGAGAATGTTTTGTATTCTGAATACGACAAGGTAAGTACACATTAATAAAAATAATGTTTAGATTGGGGAAGTGTGCCCAGGTCTATTTCGTATACTTTCCCCGATCGCGATAGTGAATATCATAAAACTGATATTTGACCTGAAAACAAAGGTTCGAAATAACTACCTGGTTTTCACGCAGCTTTAGCATCTGAGAGTTTTTTTAAGTCGCTTGCTACATTCTTGAATGCGTCTACAAGAATTTGGCTAATTCCAGCAAGCGTAATCACGATGAATTTCTGGTAATCCTCGGTTTTTAAAATTTCTATATAGTCTTTGAGTTCATGGTCGCTGAACGTGTGATAGACATAGTGATACTGCAAGAGTATTTGTGGCTTTAGCTGGCTTTCCACCATTTGTTGAACTTCTTTTATGATTTGTGCTTCGCCAGCTTCTGGTAAGTCAAAAACACTGGTCATGCCGATCATCACTTTTTGCAACATCAAGCCAATTATTTCTGATGAGTGTGACACCGTTTCAATGGTTTGAATAAGCTGAATTCGTTGTGTTGACGGTTGCTGGTTTGTCAAGTTAGAAATATAGCTGAGCATTTCTGCTTGATTTGCCGGGTCCGAGGCGTTAATTTCTGCTTTAGTTATTCTTTTTACCAAAGGTTTATTGATTATAGCGGTGGCCGAGTCAATTAAATTGTTATCAAGGCTGGAAGACATCAAGATGTAGAATTTTTCACGCAGCTGTTCACTGCTCATATGTTTCAACATAATGCTTCCTAGTTGCTCAGCGATTTCAGGATCTTCTTCTGTGATCTTGATTTGTGTTACCTGAGCCTGAATTTGTTGGGGAATAAAATCAATCACCGCGTTAATTCCCGATTGTTCAATTAATGTAACTAGTTTTGGGTTGGTTTCGCTGGCGTTCGTGTGAGGCAACACAACAAAACCTAAGGCTATCAGAGCAATTATTGCTTGGTTGAAAGGTCTCATTTGTGTACCCTATGCAGTCAATTGAGTATTTGACCTTAGCTGAAAAATGTCATTTGTGCTAGTTTTTTGCAGAAAGGATTAGGGTGTTGCCAATTGGCAAATGTTATAATTGAAGCGCCTTAGTGTCGTGTAAAATGCCTTAACCCATGTTTGAAGAAATACAAGACCTGGCTACACTAAAAATTAGTCAAACCATTCATCAGTGTAAAGTCGACTAGGGTTTGGCATTGCATAGGGCCGTTTCCATATCCATGTTAGTATTTTCTTGGGTTCGATGCGATGATTACTCAATCTAGGCATCGTGTGTTCAAAAAAGGAGGAAAATTCCTAGAAAATAATGATTCAGTCGAGAGCGCCTATTTCATATTCTAGGCGGAAGATTGATGTGGCTAGTGTTTTTACTGTTGTGATAGCGAGAACTGAGCACATGTATAATCAGAATTAGCGGTTAGAACAAGCTACCTCTATCGACCCATTGGTTGATGTAAAAAAAAATTTAGTCTATACCTGCATAATTATAGTAATCGAGTAGTTTTTCAAAATGTTTATCGGCATCTTGCTTGGCAGTTCTAACAGTATTTGTATTGCCAGGCTTGTTGTGAGCTTTGTTCAAGGCAACTACCAGTTTTTTAGCAAGAACATCATCGGGTTCTAAGTAAAGTGCAAAAGCGAGTTGCTTGATGACGGAGTCGAGATTGACTTTTTGTTGTTGTGCAAACTGTTGTGCAAGTATGCTTACCGCTTTAAGCGTATAGATGGCTGGATCGTATTTGGTTAAAAGCAGGGCTTTGTCAATTGAATGCTGGGCCAGTGGCCATTGAGATTTTTGCATATAACAAAATCCTAGCATCTGATAAGCCGTGGATAGTGATACATTGTTTTCATCGTCAAAATGGTTGCTTGAGATGAAGCGTTGCAATGCGACAATAGCTGCATTAAAATTTTGCTTTTGAAAATGTTGCAATCCAATCAAGAACTCAGTCATGGGTAGAACAGGTTTGGGCTTTGCCTGTTGCGCATCAATCCAGCCCTTGTGAGTGCCTGATTGAATTTGAATCCAGGTTTTATTTTTGTGTTCCTCCACCTGTAACACTTCCGCGATGGTGTCCGTGACTATGATCGACTTAAATTTAGTTGCCGCAATGCTTTCGAAGAGATTAATCGTGTTTGAGTCCAAGTAAACTTTACTTGGAACGAGTGCGACTTGACTGGCGTGGATCCATGCCAGTGATTGGTCTGCGGTTTTTAGTTTGAACCATTGTTTTTCAGTTTTATCGCTTAATAGCATTGTGCCGGCTTTAATATGTTTAATGCGTTTGCCGCTTGTATTTTGATTTGCGTAAATTGACGCTTTTTCAGTCGTCAACAGTTTCCTGTTATTGATATCATTATCCGAGATTTCTTTTAACGCAAAGGCAAAACGAGTACGAGGAATAGAAAGTTCAAGTGATAAATTGTCAAGCGCCCTAAAAGTTGCATTAAAAATTACGGGCTTATCTACAAGGCTCAAATGAGACTCTATATACAATTGACCATCAAATTCCATGGTGTTGCCCCACATGGCAAAGTTTGCCCCAGCGTCTCGTGCCGCTTGTTCGGCATCATCATACATGTTGTTTGTAGAAAAACGTGTTTGATTGGCTTGGACTAACGACTCAACAAAATCGATTGCAGGTAGCAGCATGCGATCTTTGCTATCAAAAACCTCATACATTCGAATATCATTCCACATTAGGTTGGATATTGCATGCTCTCTTGTGCTTGCGTGTTTTGTTTCTATGGGACGAACAATGGGTAACACTTGTTTTTGCTTCCGCTTGTTTGCAGTATCTTTGTTGGCATGCACTGAAACTAGTGCATCTGAAACGGATAGGCTGGTTCGAATAGTATCACCCTTGTTTAAGCTGGCTTGAGTATTACTCGCAGCCAATTTGATTTTTTTATCATTATCAATAATTGTGATCTGAGTTTTCACTTGTTGTTTGGTGACAAACACAGAATCTGATGAAATTTCAAAATTTAGTGCCAAGTTTGGGTTTTGAATATGATTGTCAATAGTGTTCAGTCTAGCCAAAGCTTTTGTGCCGCCTTGTTTGAGTATAAAGTTAATGGGTTGCTTGCGGTTATAGTTTTTCCAATCGCTCCCATTATTCGTGCTTATACTAATTTCATCACTTATAATTGTTTGAGCCTGTGTTTCGTCTACATTAGTTACTTTTAAGCTTATTGGTATGTCTACTGACGCAGGCTTTGATAATAGAATAGAAAACTCCAGCGGTTTACCTTCCTCGCCACTAGTTTCCGACAGCGAGAGGTAAGGCAATGGCTCGGCAGAGTTATTCATCGAAGGATTTTTGTTTCCAAAATAATAAACCAGCCCGGCGGAGATGCTATTGGTTTGATTGATGATTGTTTGCTTAATATTGGTTTTAGAAAAATGTTCCAACTCAAGGCGCAGTTCGTAATTACGTTTTTTTCCAAACAAATAACTTGTGCCTAGACCTAAATGATAAGCCCAATTGCTGTCCTCAAATTTGATATCTTTGGTAGGGTTGCCTTGATAATTAATTGTGGCAACTTCTGAAGCTTGACGTAGCATTGCGCCCAAGCGGCCGTAGACGGCATAGCGTGAGGAGAATGAGTAGCTTACTAAAGACGATAGATCGATGCTTGAAACGGAAATGGTGTCTGCTAATCGGCTGGTGAGTATCGTACTTGGATTATCAAAATCTTCTTCTTCGTTGATATATTCTCTTGTATACATTTCTCCGCCCCAATAACTAGCATCAAAAGAGAAGAAATTATTGAATTGGTAGCCCCCAGAAATACGGTAAGTCGTACTGGTATTTTTGTCGCCACTATTTTTGTAATTGGTGACATAGGACGTAAAATCATGTTCGCCAAGATGAAACAATAAAGACTCACTTTTACTATAGCCAGCATTGGCACCAAAATAAAATTTTGAAAAGTCGAGTGCCAATATCGGCGAGCAAGGAAGTAAGGCAAACCCGAGTGTTAAATAGATATTCTTCTGCCATTTACGCATAGACGTATTGTCCCTTTTAGCATTTATTGTGAGTTTTATAGTTACGCTCAATCCAACCTTACCAATAATTCGCCGCAGCGTTCATTTAAAGCAAGTCGTACTTCGCATAACAAATCCAATAACTCGGTTTGTTTGATTTTGCTGCGGCTATCGAATTGGTTTCGCTGAGCCTGTAGATACGCTTTTACCCGTTTGAGTTCCTGAGTTTTGTGTGGTGAAGCCAGTGCCTCGGAAAGTTCGCGCTTTGCTAAAGCAATCATGGTGTAATACGTCCATTGAGGGCTTAGTTTGCGCGATAGCATGACTAGGTTTTTTAGTTTACCTGCATCAAGCCTATCATCAAGCGACCATGTGCTTTCTTTTGGTACTAAATAAAACGAACTCATATCCAGCATGTTATCGCGCTCATCCATACTGGTAGAGCCACTAATGAGTGCTAGTGCATTGAGATCACCGCCAAGTTTTTCAAGTTTTTCAAAATCAGACACTTCAAAACTACCACTAGCCCCTGTCTTGAATAATTTCAATGCTGGTGGTTTTAGCTTTTCAAACTTACGCCCTGTTTTACTTAAACGAAGCTGTCGTATAACAGATTCGCCCTCCAATTCTTGTATGTTATTAACAAAGTGTTTAGCCAATGCGGTGCGAAATTGTCGACTGAGAAAAACTTGGTTGGTGTCTGTACCATCAAATGGCAATAGATAAACGGTATTTGGACTGACGACGATTATTTCTGCGAGATGACAAATAGTGCCTCCTTTAAAATGGCATCGGTCCACTGCACGAACCAACACGGCGCTATCTTCTCTGCGCTTGATGTCTAAGGAAAGTGGAAAGTCCTTTTTTTGAGAATCAAATTCCGCCGTGAAACAGCCATTGTTGTCAGTCTTTGTGCGTATGGTTTGCGTGCCCGGAAGTGCTATTTCAACAAAAATGCCGACGATCGGTATTTTGTCCTCATTAATCACTGTTCCTTGCAGCGCAAGCGCAGCTTTAGCAGAGCTTTGTGATTGACAGTGGCTGTTTTTCTCAGTTGCAAATGATGCGTTAAAACATAGGAGTAAAACAAAGCTTGTGAATAGAGTCCTCATGCCGCTTGCTCACAAAGAAATGGTATTGGCGCTAAAACCGGGATATTAGAATCTTTATCTGCAACATAATACAAGGCTTTACGTTTAAGTCGTATATCTTGTGGCATACAACCCGGTGACTTAATTCTAAGCGAACGTGGGTAGTCGAAATAAGCAGGCATATATTTAACAATGAATCGACCGCTTCTACTATCGACTGCTCCGAAGGTGAGTCCTGCACTTTCACCCTTCAAATCAAGTAACTCAATACGCATAGCAAGGTAGCTTGAGTCCACTTGCTCGGTATTGTTTTGTTTCACAATTTCCACACTTCCTTCCAGTTCGCCGGGTAGAGGGTTGAGAAAAACATTTCCCCAGCTATAGGCAATGCCCACACTATAAAGTCCAAACCCAATGACGATTAACAGTGCAGTAAGATTGCTGCTGCCTTCTTTACGTAGTTTCATAATCCCGTAAGTAAATGCAGCGAGACAAAGCACTAACATAAACCCTTGGGTTAAACCCATGGGCACATCAATGCCTATATTTGACAAACCTAGTGTTATTTTTTCAGTGATTTTCGACGGAATATCAAGGTCATCAAATTCCATTTGAGCACTCCACAGTGGTAATAATTGTTAAGCTGATCCATTGCTAAGAGAGTATATAATAAGCACTCAAATAACAAGTTTGCAGATGTGATTATATATCTTGTGAAAAAGCCAGTTGCTTCAATTGTCACAAAAAATCGATTCAGGTTTTTTGTTTACTTAAGAGTGTCTCTGAAATTAAAAAATTCTGAGACAATACATGGGTGTTGAGGTGAGTGTACACTTCAAACCGTTTGAACCTACATAGTTGAGCTAGTTAACTAAACGGAAGTTATTGATGCGCGCCTAGTGCATTAGTATTAATTCAAGTGGAAAAATCGTTTGGTGACGATAAAAAACGGCTAAGTTACCATTCGTTAGGTCGCTCGATTGGGTTCTTGTTCACCAAAGTCAACATTGCTTGATTCATTGCCTTGGCGAATGTCTTTTAGCAGATGAGTGCCTTCTACACTGCCATCACTTACCCAAAGTTCTCGACCAATAGCACTATGGTCGGCTGTAAATAGAAAATAGCCGTCGCCGATCTTCAACTGCCGTGGACGGCTATCAATGTCGCCTCCAGGAATGCGCATAAACAATGAGACTTCACCATCGTGATCCATTTTCCAAATCTCCGAACTAAAAGGTGCCGCAGCTTCCTCATCGAATTGAAAAAATACTACACCATTTAATGTGATTGAGTGGGTAATAGGTAGCGACTCAATTGCGTTATCTACTTGCTGGTGACTGTTGCCGTCGTAACGATAAATAGTGGCTACTTCAGTATCTTCGTTTCGTGCCTCATACCAAAGCCAATCTTTATTTCTATAAGCAATAGTTGGGAAGCCATAATCTAATGCATTATCACTAAGAAATTCGTTAGTTCTCTCAGGTGTGCCATCGGTTTGCCATAACGAATATGTATTGCCATTGAAAAAAGTGAAAAAATAATAACCGTCATGCACCATACCATCACTAATCGCTTGGTTGTCAATTAATGGAGTGGCTGTACCGAATCGATCAAATTGATATAGGGACGCTTGATTCGCGATGACTTCCCCTTTGAATAAAACTTTGTCGGCAACAGGAAAGAAAGAAAATTTTTGATTGACTAGGCTATCACTAAGAGGTATTGACCAAGTTCCATTAGTGCTTCCATCGGATCTCCAAACGAAATTTTTGAAATTGTGAAACAATAGCTGTTGATTGGTGCGTGCAATCCACTGAGCGCTTAGCCAGCCGGACTGATCAATATCTTCGAGTAATTCAACCGTATTATCCAAACCACTATTAGCAAACATTTCTTTGCCAGCCTCCGGTGTGAAATAGTCGAAAACAAAACGCTCATTGACTAAATGAAAGTAAGGATCATACAAGAATGTATCAAGCAATTTTCCGGTGCCTTCGCTGGTGCCATCGGTAAAAAATAAACTATGATCAAGTTTTTCTTCAGCAGCGACAAAATAAGCCGTGTTATTGAGATGATAAATATAACTGCCACGAGAACCTTCTGGGTTTAATTGCGAATTAATGTCTTTAAGCATAAAGGTATTCTCAGCACTGCCATCGGTTACCCAAAGCTCATCACCATAAATACCATCATTTGCTTTAAAATAGAAACGATCTCCGCTGGGTGCTAGGCCATCACCATTATTAACAAATCCCGAACGTATTCCTGGCCCAATATTGGTGACCATGTGGGTTCCATTTTCAGTGCCATCACTTTGCCATAGCTCATAGCCATTGACAGGATCGGACGCTCCGAAATATAACCTGTTATTCATTACCCATAGCCTCGCACCAATCCATACGCCTGAATTCTGTGTTTTTGGATAAATGAGTTTTACAAGTTGAGCTTGTTTATTGATTTGTTTGTATAGCCCCATGCCTATGGAAGTGTCGTGTGCTAGAAAAAAATCAGCATCTTGATAATGTGTTGCATGTGCAACCTCATTAAATTCAGTTGCATCAATTTCAAGTGTGGTGCTATCTATTTTAACGGTTATTTCTTCATTGCTGCGATACATTAAATAAACACTATCGCCTATATCACGTAAACCAATAAAATTGGTGTCAGCCGAATCTGGACTAATGTCCGCAATCATTTTTGTTCCATCAGCTGTGCCATTACTAATCCAAGGTTCATCGCCATGTATGCCATCATTGGCTGAAAAATATAGTTGGCCATTTTTTTCAATAGTATAATAGATCTGTGCTTTCCCGCTTGCATTGATTAATGTAACTCTTTCAGCGCGTTTACCATCAGTTCGCCAAAATTCTCCGCCAGCAGAGGTGTCGAGTTCGAAATACATATGATCTTGGAAGTTTACGGCAAAATAGCCTACAAATATTTTAGTTTCCGATGAAAATTGCTGGATGAGTGATAGTGTTTTGTTGTTGGGGTCATAGAAGGATAAGTTTGCTGTTAGATCGTCTTGATGTGTGACAAAAATAAAACCATTGTTAAAACCATAAACCCACCAAATACTACCATCTGCGATTTTCTCAATGCCATCAAGATTGGCTAACCATAGACCTTTGCCAGTTTCGGCGTGTGTGGCAAGAAAAGCAATATGATTTTGGGTAGTTTGATGTTTGTAAATTGAAATATCTGATAATTGATCAGCAATACCTGCGACCAATTTTGTTCCAGAGGAGCTGCCGTTTGACCTATAAAGTTGCCGCTGTGGTGTGCTGTTAGCTGATGGGTAAAAAGTTTCCGCAGTGAAAAAAACATAATCATTCAAAGGAGCAAAAACATGCCCCGGTCGGCTGCCAACATTGGGGCGAGGATTTAAGTCGGCGACCATCCGTGTTTGATTGTTTTCTGAAACCCATAGTTCCTGGCCATGAATACCGTCATCCGCTCGAAAAAATAGTTTGTTGCCTGCAAAGGTGAAATGCTCTGGGTTACTATGGCTAATTGTGCGAATATCGCGAACCAACGTCGTGGTTGCGGTGGTGCCTTGGGTTTTCCATAATTCTCTACCATGGATTCCATCATCAGCAAAAAAAAAGCTTGTTGCTTTTGAATAGGGTCGAGGTTTAATTTCTGGAAACACTTTCACGGATGGATGTGCCAAAGGAGACGCGGGGGGGCGCTGCAGTGTGGCCTGGTTGTTTTCTTTATTATTATTTACCTGGCTTGCTTCCCAGGCGGCGCGTGCGCATCCTAAAAGCAACAAACCCAATGTGACGTAAACGAAAAGGCGATACCCTTGATTCATTGCTTACTCATCCTAGTAGCCATAAGAAATCGAATGGCTATTCTAAGGGAGAATAGGCCCAACGCCAACCCAATAATGGTTTTATGATTGTAAATAATTCAAGCAAATGAGACGAAGCATTTGGTATTAAAGTGTGATGCTTTTATTCACATTTACTAAGCTGTAGAGTTGGTGATAGGTGCTGTTGTGACATTGTGATAGAGACTACAAAGGTGTTTGTTCTATATTGAAAATAATTACCAAGAGTTGATCAGAGAAAACTGCCTCCCAATACAGTTTCTGTTCATATCACTTTATGATTAAAATAATTTGGGTTGCATGAGAAATAATTTGCACGCAAAGCCTATCTCGCCACGACCACCACAAGCTCGTTTGATATGGACTCAGTTTTCTCTGACAACTCGGTATCCACTAAAGTGAAATACTTCCTGTGAGTTTTCCGTGGCTACGTAAATCGTTTCATTACCGTTGCGCCCAAGGCCGGGGATTAGCGCCATATTATCGTTAATTGGTTTGAGTAATACACGCCCACCCAGCATACCGCCTTTGAGCTTCATCAGTAAATAGCCAGAGTCTTCTACTAGCTCAACTGATTTGGCCCATTGAAAATCACCCGCCGGTGTTAAAACATTTTGCGTACCCAAGCGCTTGCGCCATGCGGGACTAATAGCATATTTTTCGACAGCATAACCAATAGCAATTTCTTGGTCGTTATATTTTACAAACAAGGTTTGTTGCTGATCGATTATTCGCGTTTTAACCCTAAGGTTCTTTAATGGAGGAATCGGTATGGGTATAAAACCAAATAAACGTGCGCGTACTGAGCTCCAGCCGTCCTCATGATAGTTCAGTTTTAAACCCAAACCCATCATTTTGCCTTTAATACCGCTCCCGCTTTTTTCTATAGTGAGTGCGCCAAATGCTGTGCCATAGGTCCCGGGCATGTCTTGCAAAGCTTGGCTTGGAAAGTCAAGTGCAACTTGTTGGGCATTAGCCTCTGGTTTTGGTTTTTGATATCCTAATTTAATTTTTGCTGCCTCGCTAAGCAATTTGTTAACGGTATCCTCAACCGTAGGCATACTGGTACCGCTATTCGATAATACAATCGCCGCTAAATTGTGGTCGGTTAGAATCACCATTGAGCTCATGAAATTGATTGTTCCCCCGTTGTGCCACGCAACTTTGCCCAGGTAGTCCAAGGGTGGTCTGCGAACTACCCAATTTAATCCAAACATCGCATTAGCGTCATACTCGCTTTCGAAGTGTTGTGGAATTAGCATTGAGTCCAGTGTT
>JAOUJM010000153.1 GCA_029883265.1 Gammaproteobacteria bacterium | reverse complement strand
TCCATTGATTATGCGGTGATGGAACAGCTCACCGAAAAAGAAAATGCAAAATTTAAAGGTGCGATTATTCCACTCGATGCGGGGTGGTCGGATGTGGGTTCATGGCAGAGTATTTGGGATATTGGTGTCAAGGATGCATCAGGCAATGTTCGATCTGGTGATGTGTTTTTGCATGATAGCCAGAATTCGTTAATCATGGCTGAAAGTCGCATTGTTGCAGGCATTGGCTTAGAGAATATTGTCATTGTAGAAACACCGGACGCAGTCATGGTGGCGAATAAAAACAATAGTCAAAATGTCAAAGACATTGTCACCCAACTTAAAGCGGAAAAACGCGATGAAGCTTTGTTTCATCGCAAGGTGTATCGACCCTGGGGAAGTTATCAGGGCGTGGATGCAGGCGAGCGTTATCAGGTTAAGCATATCGAAGTTAAACCCGGAGCATCACTTTCGCTGCAAATGCATCATCACCGTGCCGAACATTGGATTGTTGTTAGTGGAACTGCACGCGTTACACGTGGCGAAGAAGAATTCATTTTGTCAGAAAATGAATCTACGTACATCCCTTTAGGAGTTACCCATCGTTTAGAAAATCCAGGCACAATCCCCCTAAAAATCATTGAGGTTCAATCGGGCACTTATCTTGGCGAAGATGATATCGTACGTTTTGAAGACAAATATGGTCGCCGCGAGCCGTAAGGAGCTGAAGCTGTTACGCGCTAGCATACCCAGGACTAGAATTTAACAATCGATTTTTAAAGCAATTTTCGTCTATTTTCGTTAAAATCACTCAGTTTTGCATGTCAATCCTGTGAATACCAGGTGTAATTAATTAACCTATTGAAATATAAGAGGAAACGTGACTGAGTTAGCGCAAATACGGAATTTTTCTATTATCGCCCATATTGATCATGGCAAATCTACGCTTGCCGATCGCTTTATTGAAGTTTGCGGTGGTCTTACCGCACGTGAAATGGCGTCACAAGTGCTCGATTCCATGGATTTAGAGCGCGAACGTGGCATTACGATTAAAGCCCAAAGCGTAACCTTGAAATTCAAATCCAAGGACGGCCATATTTACCAACTAAATTTTATTGATACACCCGGACACGTCGATTTTTCCTATGAAGTTTCTCGTTCACTGGCGGCTTGTGAAGGTGCCTTATTGGTGGTGGATGCATCTCAAGGAGTGGAAGCTCAGAGCGTTGCCAATTGTTATACAGCGATTGACCAAGGTTTGGAAGTGTTGCCGGTTTTAAATAAAATCGATTTGCCTGCTGCCGATCCCGATCGAGTTAAAACCGAAATCGAGGAAATTATTGGTATCGATGCCAGTGATGCAATTCCCGTTAGCGCAAAGACTGGAATAGGCATTACTGATTTACTCGAACAATTAGTTGCACGTATTCCTGCACCCGTAGGTGATCGTGATGCGCCGCTACAAGCACTGATTATTGATTCCTGGTTTGATAATTATTTAGGTGTCGTGTCCTTGGTACGTATTGTTCAAGGTACACTGTATCCGAAAAAGAAAATCACAATTATGTCCACGGCGCGCAGTCACCCGGTGGAAAAAGTGGGCGTGTTTTCACCTAAACGCACGGACATGGAATGTTTACAAGCAGGTGAAGTGGGCTATGTTGTTGCTGGTATTAAAGATGTCGATGGTGCACCTGTTGGTGACACGATAACCTACACTGACAAACCATCCGATAAAGCCCTACCGGGTTTTAAGCCCATACAGCCACAGGTGTACGCAGGCCTGTTTCCTACAAGTTCTGAAGACTATGAAAACTTGCGTGATGCATTAGGCAAATTACGCTTGAACGATGCGGCTTTGTTTTTTGAACCAGAAAACTCCCAAGCCCTTGGTTTAGGATTTCGATGTGGTTTTTTAGGCACTTTGCACATGGAGATTATCCAAGAGCGATTAGAACGTGAATATGATTTAGATCTTGTGACCACTGCGCCTACGGTCGTTTACGAAATAGTAGATAAGAATAATGAGCTCGTGCGCATTGATAACCCATCAGAATTACCCGAACCAAATAAGATTCTCGAAACACGTGAACCTATCGTTATTGCCAATATCTTATTACCTAAAGATTATGTTGGTGCGGTGATTAATTTATGCGTGGAAAAACGTGGCATGCAAAAGAAAATGCAATATCTGGGTAATCAGGTTTCCATGGAATATGAACTACCACTAAGTGAAGTCGTGCTCGATTTTTTTGATCGGTTAAAATCCGTGAGTCGTGGTTATGCTTCTTTGGATTATCATTTTGACCGTTTTCAAGCTGCAGATTTAGTGAAACTGGATATTCTGATCAATAATGATCGTGTTGATGCCTTATCATTAATCGTGCATAAAGACCTGGCCTATCCCAAGGGACGGGATTTGGCGGAAAAAATGCGGGAAATCATTCCTCGCCAATTGTATGATGTGGCTATCCAAGCAGCAATTGGTGGACATATTATTGCCCGTACTACTGTGAAAGCGTTGCGCAAAAATGTAACCGCAAAATGTTATGGTGGTGATGCCTCGCGTAAGCGCAAATTGTTGGAAAAACAAAAAGCGGGCAAGAAACGTATGAAACAAGTGGGTAGTGTTGAAATACCACAAGAAGCGTTTCTTGCTATTCTGCAAGTTAGCAAGAAATAATTTAGAAAAAAGGGAATAAGGACAACCATGAATTTTGATTTTGCAACTGTACTGGTAATCGCAACATTTGTTACCGGAATCATTTGGGCCATTGATGCTAAGTTCTGGGCGCCTAAACGCAAACAAGAAGCCGAACGACTTAAAGCATCTGGAGAACCCGCGAGTGAAGAGCTCCTAGCGGCAGTCGAGAAAGAACCTATATTAGTTGAATATGCGCGTTCATTTTTCCCGGTCATTTTAATTGTTCTCGTTTTACGTTCCTTTATTGTCGAGCCGTTTCGTATTCCATCGGGTTCCATGATGCCTACCTTATTGATCGGTGATTTTATATTGGTGAATAAATTCGCTTTTGGTTTACGCCTTCCTGTCGGTCACCATAAAATTATTGATATGGGTAAACCAAAACGTGGTGATGTAATTGTATTTCGTTTTCCTGAAAATCCGTCCATCGACTATATTAAACGTGTGGTGGGCTTGCCTGGTGATCGTATTGCCTATCGAAATAAATCAATCTACGTTAATGGCAAACGTATGCAAAAGCGCGCATTAGGTGCTTATACTAGCAATAAAACCGGCTTACCCATGCATGGGTTGAATATTTATGAAGAAGATTTGGATAACATCAAGCATGAAATTCTTATCAATGAAGCCAGACGTAATGATGATGGCGAAACGATTGTTCCTGAAGGTCATTATTTTGTGATGGGTGACAATAGAGACAATAGTAATGATAGTCGTTATTGGGGTACGGTTCCTGAAGAAAATTTGGTGGGTCGCGCTTTCTTTATATGGATGAATATGGATTTTGAAGACTGGCATGTACAATGGGGACGTATCGGTTCTAGCATTGAGTAGGTGAGAATGAAAAAACAAGCAGGTATCAGTTTAATTGGTTTGATTTTTGGACTTATTGGTCTGATTTATATTGTTCTGCTTGCGATACGCATCGTTCCGGTGTACACCGAGCACTATGCGATTAAATCAGTACTGAACTCCTTACGAATCGAAGATCCGAAAAATATTACAGCACCTATTAAAATCGAAGACATGTTAATACGACGGTTTAGTGTGAACAATATTACCCACGTGGGACGAGATCACATATTCATCGAAGCGCGTGCCAATAAAAAATATAGCGTATCTATTCGTTATGATGTAAAAGTTTCCTTATTTGGTAACTTATCTTTGCTGGCAAATTTTGATGATCAAGTCGAGGTCTCGCATTGATCAACCCTATTGGAAAAATTTCCGAACGCATCGCTTATCAATTCAACAACCCGGAGTTATTGCAATCGGCGTTAACCCATCGTAGTGCGGGTAGTCAACATAATGAGCGATTGGAATTTTTAGGCGACAGCATTTTAAACTTCGTCATCGCTGAGACTCTATTTGTTCGTTTTCCAGAGGCCACCGAGGGCGAATTAAGTCGATTGCGTGCTAGTTTGGTTAAGGAATCGACCTTGGCTTTGCTGGCACGTGAGCTTGATTTAGGTGATTTTTTAGTGCTGGGCTCAGGTGAATTAAAAAGTGGCGGTTTTCGACGGGATTCAATTTTGGCCGATGCGTTGGAAGCGATTTTTGGCAGTGTTTTATTGGATACGGGTTTCGATCAAGCCAGACAAGTGATTCTCAATTTGTATGAGTCAAAACTAGAAACGATTACACTTCAACAAAGTCATAAAGATCCAAAAAGTAAATTACAGGAATATTTACAATCACGCCGTCTCCCACTTCCTCAATATGAAATTCTATCAGTCAGCGGTGAGCCACATAATCAAAGTTTCAAAGTCAGTTGTCGAGTAGACGAATTAGACCTGGCGACGGAAGGCAAGGGTAGTAGCCGTCGTCGTGCAGAGCAAGATGCTGCTACCTTGGCCTTAAAATTAATTGAGAAGAAAGAGTCATGAAGAAACATTGCGGTTTTATTGCTATTGTGGGTCGACCCAATGTGGGTAAGTCAACCTTATTAAATGCCATACTTGGACAGAAAATAAGTATAACCTCGCAACGACCACAAACCACCCGTCATCGAATTTTGGGTATTAAAACTGAGGAACAAACTCAGTATATTTATGTCGATACCCCCGGCATGCATAAAGCACAAAAGCGTGAAATGAATAAAATGATGAATAAGGCTGCGACCAATGCGTTACGCGATGTCGATGCGGTTTTATTTGTGGTCGAAGGTACACGCTGGACTGAAGAAGATGAGATTGTTGCCAAAAATATAGAGCATCTAACTATTCCAGTGATGTTAGTGGTGAACAAAGTTGATCTGGTAGTTCCGCGAGAGAATTTGCTACCGCATATACAAACACTACAGCAGCGCTTCCCTCAACACCAAGTGGTTTTATTATCAGCCAAACAAAAAGATGGAGTCCACGACTTGGAGCAACAAGTATTGGTGCATTTACCTGAATCGGAGCATTTTTATTTTCCCGATGATCAAGTCACGGATAAAAGTCAGCGATTTATGGTGGCTGAGTTAATCCGTGAAAAACTCACACGTGAATTGGGCCAAGAATTGCCCTATGAATTAACCGTGGAAATTGAACAATTTGAGGTTAAAGAAAAAATAATCAATATCGCGGCCATTATCTGGGTTGAAAGAGAAGGGCAAAAAGCGATTCTCATTGGTAAAGGCGGTGAACGTCTAAAACGCATAGGTAAACATGCCCGTTTGGATATGGAAAAAGTTTTAAGCCGCAAAGTTTTTCTACAACTATGGGTGAGAGTAAAATCCGGTTGGTCGAATGATATTCGCGCACTCAAAAGCCTAGGATATGACAATGGGGAGTCCGACTAGCCAAGTAGAGCTGCAACCTGCATATATTCTTCATAATCATGCTTATGCTGAGTCCAGCGTATTACTTGACGTTTTCACTCGTGATTTTGGCCGTGTATCATTAATCGCCAAAGGTGCAAAACGTCCGCGCTCTAGTTTTCGTGGAATTTTACAAGCATTCCAACCACTACTCATTTCTTGGCGAGGCAAAGGCCAGGTGCATACCTTGGTTCATGCTGAAATTGATAGCAGTTTAAATACATTACCCGCCAAAACCATGATGAGCGCATTTTATCTCAATGAATTAGTCATGCGTTTATGCCATCAGGGTGAAGCCATGGATACGGTTTTCAGTCGTTACGGTGACAGTATTCTGGCACTTTCAAATCCTGATGTTGCCATTGAAGCCATCTTACGTAGTTTTGAAAAAGTATTGATATCTGAATTAGGTTACCAACTGGTTTTGCATAATGATGCCGAGTCGGGTGAAGTGATTCAATCACAAAACTATTACCGTTATGTTCCCGACAAAGGACCTGTTCAGGTTAGTAGTGACTCAGTCCAAGGCTTAGTAATTACTGGTGAAAGTTTACTCGCACTTCAAAGTGACAGTTACGATAATCCTCGGTGTTTAAAAGACATCAAACGTTTAATGCGTTTTGTTTTAACTCCGTTACTAGGCCACAAGCCCCTGCGCAGTCGAGAACTCTATCGAGCACTGCAAAGAAATTAAATGAATTCAATGGAGTAAAACTGGATAAAGACTTGCTTTAAACGCAGAATATGGCAACATAACAGCGCAAAATCCTAGGAGGAATACGCTCATGGAAATGGTAAAGACTAGTTTTAAAAAACTTCCCTTCATATTTTTTATTCTGATACTCGCGGCTTGTTCTGGCAAGACGGTGGTCGAAAGTGATCTTGGTATTAAAGGCGCCCCGGATTGGGTCAACGAAGGAACCAATATTCTCAATGATAAAGGTGGACGTTTATTTCACGGCGTGGGCTCTGCACCTCCTATGGGTGATGATTCCTTGCAAAAATCAGCCGCTGATAATCGCGCCCGCGCAGAACTTGCCCGAATTTTAAGTTCTTATATGGAAGTGGCTTCAAAAGATTATCTCGCTTCGGCGTCTGCCAATGGTGATATGTCAGTTGAATCAGCGGTGAGTCGCAGTATTGAAAACGCGACTAAACTCAATTTAACCGGGTCTCGCATTATCGGACGTTGGAAAAATAAGAAAAACGGCGTGATTTTCTCAATTGCAGAAATTGATATGAAACGTGTAAAAGAAACCATTGCAAACACCGATAGCATGCATCCTGGTTTCCAGTCACATTTTGCCGACAACGGCGACAGCTTATTTGATAAAACTGCCAAAGGGGGAATATAAATGAAGGCTTTAATAACGAAACTTTTACCCGTGTTACTCGTCAGTGGATTAGTCGTCGGTTGTGGCGGAACCAAAGTCGAACGCATCGGTGTTGATGAAGTTCGCGACTTAAGTGGGAAATGGAACGATACGGATTCGCAATTGGTATCGAAAGAAATGATCGGTGATGTGTTAAATCGACCTTGGTTAACGCGTTTTGAAACGAAGAATGGCAAACCACCTGCCGTGATCGTTGGCACTATTCGAAACAAGAGTCATGAACATATTAATGTCACAACTTTTGTTAGTGACATGGAACGTGAACTAATTAATTCAGGTTTAGTCGAGTTCGTTGCTTCGAAAAAAGAACGTGGTGAAATTCGTGAAGAGCGCAAAGATATGGATACGCATGCCTCTGAAGATACACGTAAGGCCATGGGTGAAGAAAAAGGCGCAGACTTCATGCTAAAGGGCACCATCAGCACAATTATTGATGCTGAAGGTAAACGCCAAGTACGTTACTATCAAATCGATTTGACCTTAATCAGCTTAGCCGACAATCGCAAAGTATGGGTTGGTCAAAAGAAAATCAAGAAATTCTTGAAAAACGCAAACGTAAGAGGTTAGGGAACCTCTTGCGTTTTATATGAAAAATAAAAACAAGCCGGTGGTAATGAGGGCAGGATGATAAAACTAAAAGCACTTTCTCTGGGGCTCGTGTTAGTTTTGATGGTGGGTTGCGCCACGTATAGCGATAGCTTCCGTCAAGTCGAACAGCAAATCAGTCAACAAAATTTTGATCAAGCACTAAAGCTGCTTGAAAAAAATAAAGGTAATAAACGCGACTATGTATTGTATTTAATGAATAAAGGCATGGTTGCGCGTATGGCAGGCCAATACGGATTAAGCAATCAGATGTTAGAAGAAGCGAAAGAGTTAGCGGCGCAATTGCAGGCCGTATCCGTGTCTGAAACGGCTGGTGCGACGACGGTTAATGATGGTATGCGTAGTTATGCGGGTGATAAACACGAGCTTTTATTCCTCCATTTGTATAAAGCGCTTAACTATTTGGAAATGGGTGAGCCTGATAATGCGAGAATTGAAGCATTACAGTTTGACGTCAAACTCGATGAGTTAAGAAGTCAAAAAGCTCAAGGCAGTGCATTTGCAAACTATGTCAGTGGTTTGGTTTTTGAAAGTTTGGAAGAATGGGATAATGCCTTGATTTCTTATCGTAAAGCCATGGAATCTTATGACAGCAATTTAAAAAAAGTTGGTGTCGCTGTTCCTGATGTATTGAAAAGAGATTTATTGCGTTTAACTAAGCGCCAGGATTTTCCTGACGAACATGAAAAACTTAAATCTCGTTTTAATACGGTTCAATGGCAAAATGATGTAGATTTATCGGAAAAAGGTGAAGTCATCATTTTAGTGCATAATGATTTAGCACCGATTAAACGCGAAAAAGCCAGTCAGGGGCATGGTAAGGATGGTGAGTTGGTTCGTATTTCTTTGCCGTATTATGAAACCCGCCCCAAATTTCTTGATAAAGCGAGTGTACATGTTGGCGGTGGCGCAACCGTGGACATGGATTTAGTCGAAGATGTTGAACAGCTTGCCATTAATGCTTTGGATTCACAAATGGGCGGTATTCTAGCCAGAGCGATTGCACGTGCAGTCATTAAACAAAAAGCGGCAAAAAGTGCCTCCAAACAAAATGGGGCTTTAGGGCTGGCTGTTAATATTGCGGGTTTTGTCAGTGAGCGTGCAGATACTCGAAGCTGGGTAACTTTACCTAATAATCTATATATGAGCCGACTCGCTTTGGATCCAGGTGAATATGATATCGATGTAAAATTGTATGATCACAATGGCAACACGTTATTAAACAAAACTTTTACTGCAGTTCCCGTGAGTCCCGGTCGAAAACTCATTAAATCGGTTCATTGGGTTGCAAAGCGGGCTAAGAAATAAGCTTAGCTTTGCGCCGACTAGTCAATAAGGAGACGATCATGTTGCGAATATTTAGCCTTATAGTGGTAATTTCAGTCGCATTAGCAGGATGCTCTAGCGCTCCCAAAAAAGGTGGAAAGCCTGATTGGGTTGATGGTAATAGCGCTAAATATTCTAATACCATGTATTTAACAGGGCGTGGTCAAGCTGGTGGATTAGCGGTAGCACAAGATCGTGCTCGCTCAGATTTAGCGAAAATACTTGAAGTGCAAGTACAAGAACGCTCAAGTGATACCACGACTTTTAAAAGCTCAACCTTTGGTGATATGACCCAAAGCCAAGGCAGTCTCGATGTAAGTCGTCAAGTTAAGACACAAACTCGAAAAGTAGTAAAAGGTATTCAAATCGCAGACACCTGGAAGGACTCATCAGGCCAATACCATGCGCTGGCGGTATTGTCGCGCATGCAAGCCGGCAATGCGATGAAAAAAGAAATCGAACAATTTGATGGTTCTACACGCAGTTATATTAATAAGGCGAAACAAAGCAACGACAGTCTAGCGAAAATGGCTTATATTTTTCGCGCTTTAGAAGCTCAAACGCAACGCCATGCGATTCAACAAATGTTGCAAGTTGTGGATAGCAGCGGTAAAGGCGTGCCGTCACCTTTTAATCTTGGTGAGCTTACTGCAGAGTTGGATGCTGCGGCACGTAGTATGAAATTTAAAACATCAGCGATTGGTGATGAAACAGGCCAAACGCAACCCATACTCGCAGGCGCATTATCAAAAGCTCAGTTTAGTGAATCTGCCGACGGTGGTGACTTTACTTTGGAAGGTAATTTAAAAATGAATCCTGGTGTAGAGCGTGAGGGCTGGTTGTGGGTGCGTGCTACTTATAGTGTACGTATGCTCGATAGCAAAGGCGGTGTGCGTGGAAACAAACACTGGAGTTATAAAATATCGGCACAAGAACAGTCTACTGCAACTATGCGTTTAATGGAAAAAATTACCAAAACCTTAGACGACGAATTAGCTGGGACGATTATTGGTTTTGCTATTTCGCAATAAGTTTCATTTTGCGGAAGTTTTAGAAGAACGGCGCTAATCAGCGCCGTTTTTTATTGGTTTTAAAACAATTATGTGAATTGTGAAAATAGAAAAATTTCGAAACATGTCGCAAATGCTTTTTAACTATACGGCGCAAGAAAAATTTTATCCCGAGAGATGTACAACAATAAAGCCAGGTGTCAAATAATTCAATCACGTTTAGAATATGCTCAATACCAACTTGTTTTAAATGTGGAGTATAAGATAAATAAGTGTCATTGATTGCAATCGATGACAGAGAATCTTCAGTCATCACCATCAATAAAAGCAAATTCCATAACAAGCCGAACTGCGATATTGGAAAAGAAATCATTTGCATCAACCAGTATTACAATGTATTCAATCCTGCTATTCATACAAAGTTTAATATGATGTTATTTTATTTAACCCACGACAGGTTCGGTCTCAGTAATCAATAGTAACGATGAGGCGATGGTAGTGTAAAGAATCTTTCATGATATATTAGATTTGTTTCAATTGAATATGTGGCAAAAAACAACTTTATTGAATTATTAATTTAAAATGGTTACACGTAATTGTTAGCGCATATGAAAAATTATCGCTGGGGAATGCAGATGTGGTTTTGAATCTGCAACCAGCTTTCCCCCGTGCCTGTTATTCCCAATACATTGCTGCAATGTTTAAAGCGCTCAGGTTAAACAATGGGAGATTCGGAATAATTCACATTGGTAATTGAAACATTAAAATTGATATTCGCACCTATATAATCTGCGGGAAACATATTTACATAAAAAGAGAATTCCCCCAGAGTAAAGTTTGCTTGGCCATCAGCATTCGTTGCGACATCGTTGGTATGGTTTTCGGGTAATTGATCGGTGGTTAAGGCATAAGCATTGAGGTAGATATTCGCTAATGGATTGTTTGCGCTAACGGGCACACCGACCGAATCACTGACTTTCAAAGTTACATTATGCGACGGAATTTCATCAGCACAACCAACAAGTAAAATGAAAATTATAACAGGAATGTTGACGATATTTTTTCGGTCAATCATTGCTTTTTCTATCCGGTAATGTTTTTTTTGGTAAAAGCATTAACCATACCTGGATTAGAATGAAATATAGTGCGAAAAAATATTGCCTAATTAGCAGCAAACAGACCTTGAGTCGCTCGTTAGTGCTTGTAAAAACAAACGAAGTACAAATCGGTTTCTGAAATTTATTACGCTTTAGACATTGTTCATTGTGGTTTTAGTGCTAAACAAGCAATGATGATAATATTCGAATGAGCATAATTTGTTATTTAGTTGAATGCAAAAATTTGGCTGCGACGGGTAATAATAGAT
>JAOUJM010000417.1 GCA_029883265.1 Gammaproteobacteria bacterium | reverse complement strand
GGCAATTTGCGTCCAGGTACTTATTACTGGCGTGTGGTATCACGAAATGTTGATGGTGTGGAAGGCGCACTGAGTGATGCATGGAAGTTTGTTTTAATACGCGATCGCATTCCTCCCAAGTTAAATGTGAAATTTCCGCCAACATTGGTTAAAAATCCTCGCCAACTATTTTCGGGCGAAACTGAAATTGGTGCAACCGTATTCATTAACCAAGAACGCGTGAAAGTAGATCGCAACGGAAAATTTGGCAAGAGAATAAAATTAAAACGCGGTGTCAACATTATCGTGGTAGAAGCGTTGGACGCGGCTGGCAATGTCGCTTATCAATCGGAATTATTTACAGGTAAATTTTAAACGGCCAGAACTATGCGTATACCTATTCGCTATAAAATATTGATTGTGCTCTTAGTGGTTATAACCACGGTGTTAGGCATGGTTACATATAGCATGGGTCGTTTATTTCATGATGATAAAACTGTCTATATAAATGACTTAGCCTCGGTAATGTCGCGCCAGGCAGGTCGTGAATCGCGTTCAATTCTGATTGGTTACCAAGAACGTATTAAAACCTTTGCTCATTTAATCCTTGATACCCGACTTAAGCAACGCGACAAAGCCACTTTGTTACGAAAACTCTTTCTTGACTCAGTCGATTTTGTCGGTGTTACTGTTATCGAAAATCGACGAGAACTCATCACGCTTTATGATAATGTATTGTTAAAAAAGAGCGGTGTTACCGAGAAACAACTCACCGACTATCGCAAATCACAACAAAAAACCTATCGCAGTATTCGGCCTAATCAAATTATAATCGAAAACTCCACCATCAGTGAACAGCTGCCAAGTCTTACGATTTATTATCGACCGCAGTTTTCAAAAACCGTGAGCAATGTTATTTCTGTCGTCGTGAGCCTCGATCGCCTTCTGGGTCTTGCTAAACGATCGGATGTAATGGATAGTTTTCTATTTGATCGAAACGGGGTTTTACTGGTTCACACCGATTTGAAAAAAGTCATCAACCATGAGAAAGCGGATTGGCTACCGGATTTAAGCGAGTTATACGAAGGAAAACTGTCTAGGACAACGCTGGAATATGAGTATGAAGGCGAGATCATGTTAGGTGGTATTTATCGTGTAGGCGTTGGCAGTCTGCTCGCGGGTTCTCAAGTGCCATTAAGTGCCGCATATTTAGGTGCCCGAGAATTGCTGCGCGAGTTAGTGCTCAATTCATTAGCACTACTCATCGCCGCTGCGATTATCGGTTTGGTTTGGGCGAGGTATTTTACCAAACCGATAGAATTAATGTCCAAGGCAGCGCAAATTGTGGGTACAGGCGATTTTGATGTAGTGGTCGCACATGATGGCAAAGATGAGCTCGGTGATCTAGCGCGCTCGTTTAATGAAATGACGGCCGAGTTGAAAGCACGTGAAGACGCACTCGAAGCCGCACAAAATGCTTTGGTTCAATCCGAAAAGATGTCTGCATTTGGTCAAATGAGTGCGGGTTTCGCTCACGAAGTTAAAAATCCCTTGGGCGGTATACTAGGTTATGCACAGTTAACCAAACGACTGCTGGATGAAGACTCCCCTGCTTTTCAGAATCTCGCGGTCATCGAGAAAGAAACCAAACGCTGTACCGAGATTGTGCAAAATCTAATGAAATTCGCACGTTCGGAAGACACTTCACTTGAGCCCATCTACCTCAATGATGTCGTCAACGAATCCATGGCGATTGTTAGTCATCAACTACAAATGAACAAAGTCAAACCAAGTTCTCAACTGGCCGAAGGACTTCCAAAGATTTTAGGCATTGGCAATCAGTTGCAACAAGTACTGATGAATTTTGCCATGAATGCGATGCAAGCCATGGAAGAAACCAATGGTGGTGAATTTAATGTCACAACTGAACAACTCGATGACAACACCATACGCTTAGTTGCTAAAGATACGGGTCCTGGCATGACCGAAGAAATCAAGCAAAAAGTGTTTGAGCCATTTTTCACGACTAAAGAAAAAGGTAAAGGCACGGGTCTGGGCTTGGCTGTGACTTTTGGTATTCTGCGAGAGCACAAAGTTAAAGTTAATATTGATACAGAACCGGGTAAAGGTGCGGCGTTTGTTTTAGATTTTCCTATTCCTAGCGCTGAACAATTGGCTGAGGCAGAAGCAAAAGTCGCTGCAGAGCGTGGTGAAGAAACCAGCACCGGTACTGCACCCCCTCCAGCAGTGGAAACAGCCGTTGAAAAACCACCGACCCCTGAAAAAACGTCATCCATTGAATCAGACACTGCACAAGCGAGTGGCAAAACAGCCGTACCTGAGAATGCCGAGTCCTGTGAAGAATCCACGGGCGAATCGAAAGATGATTTTGCCGCACGCATGGCCAAGTTAGAAGCTGACTTAGGTGGAACTGAAACAACATCAACTGAAGCCAGCAGTGTAACGCCTAACACTAGTGAAGCCAGTACTGATGAAACTGCTGAATCGGGTGAAAGCACGGGCGAATCCAAAGATGACTTCGCCGCTCGCATGGCCAAGTTAGAAGCGGAATTAGGTGCAACTGAAACAACATCAACTGAAGTCAGCAGCGAAACCACTAACACTAGTGAAGCCAGTACTGATGAAACTGCTGAATCTGGTGAAAGCACAGGCGAATCCAAAGATGATTTCGCCGCACGCATGGCCAAATTAGAAGCTGACCTAGGTGGAGCTGAACCTGTAACAATTGAAGCAAGTGACGAAACCACTAACACTAGTGAATCTAGAATTGCCGAGACTGATGATTCCGCCGAAAGCACAGGCGAATCTAAAGATGACTTCACCGCAC
>JAOUJM010000151.1 GCA_029883265.1 Gammaproteobacteria bacterium | reverse complement strand
TAAATTTTGGCAAGTGGTCAGAGTCATTATCCCAGTTTGCCTTATATGCCATAAATATGTGTGCGTCAGGCTGAAACTCAATATCTTCGTCGAGTGTAGCCAATGCAATTTCAATCGTGTCAGCAGTAGCTAAAGGTGTGCTAAAGCTTAAACTTGAACCACAATTTGAGCAAAACTGACGCCTGGTTCCATTGTCAGCAATATACGCTTTTAATAAATTTTCACCCGATATCCATTTCAAATCATTTTTGTTAACGCTGGCATATGTAGCGTACGCTGCCCCATGGAATTTTCGGCACATGCTACAATGGCAATGGCCTGCTTTGGGTTCAATATAGGATATTTAATACGTAATAATGCCGCATAGGCAACTGCCTTGATGAAATTTTGTCATGGGCTTCGCTCACTTAATTGATCTTAGTGAAAAAAATATTATACAGCGAATAATATTGTTATTGCTGATTAAAAGCGAGTATGTAGTTGTGCCGGTTGATTTTTCTAACTATCATTGGCCGGAAATTTAGCTATGATTTCCACTTCTTTGCCATTGCGTAATATCTTAATCGGTAGCCATGTGCCGAATGCAGTTCGTTGAACTGCTTCGACGATTTCGCCAACGGTCTTGGTATTACGCCCGGCAATGGTGACAATTTTATCGTCTTGTTGTAAGCCACTTTTTTCGGCAATACTGCCGCTGACCAGTGTTTTAATACGAACCAAATCGTTAGTGGGTTCCAAATAAACGCCTAATCTAGGTTTTTTGGAATTATTGTTTTCTGCTTCTTCATGTACCAAACCAAAAAAATAATCGGCCACTCCCGCTTGCAGTTGGTCGCATTGCATACGTTGATCCCAAGGCATTAAGGCTTTTACTTTTTTAATACCTAAGTCGGCTAATTGATGAGGGACACCGAAACCACCCATGACATGCCCGGAACCCATGACGCCGATAATGACATCGACATTATATTTTTTCTTGCCCTGCAAGATCGCCTCAGCCATGGCGCGATCCCATAAGGTTTGTCCTTCGACAAAACGAATAAAAGCAGGATCTTTTTTATCTACTTTTGGTGCGGATGCTTCAGTATCAGAAGATTCTGCGCTTGTATGATCGGTTGCCGAGGTGTGATTGCTATTGCCACCATGACTGCTTGTCATATGTTGGCCAAACACTTCGGCTAACATATCTAGATAATCTTCCGAGGGCATGGCCGGACGTGATACGCCTTCGCGCTCGGCTTCTGGAATATTTTCCCAACCATTAGCGCCTACTTTTGAAACCAAATTACGTTCGACATTCAACGCTAACATAGGAATACGATTCATGCGTGCAAAATGAAACATGGGCATGTAGTGGGCGGCGTTATAAGACCAAATCGTGGCCCAATCAACTTTAGCCAAAAAATCTTCTTCACTAAGTTCGCCATTTATCCATTGATCAAGTATCGGTTGCACTTTACGAGGAAAGGCCTCAAAGCCAATGACCATATTGGGCTTTAAAGCGTAGAGTTGATTCATAACCTGAAGTTGCCAGCGATGGTGTTCCGCAGAATCGTGATCTTCGCCCAGTAATACAACTTGGTTTTTCCCCAAAGTTTTCAATAATTGGTGCAAGCTAACTTGATTGCCATCGTTGTTATACCACTGGCCTTTGGGTACGCAGCTTTGTGGTTCGGCGACTACGGCTTGGGTCACCAGAAACAAAACGAGGAGGCTGAATATTTTAAAGAGTTTAATTTTCATGATGCGTGCAATCCTTTACTGGCTAACCGATTTTTTCTCCAGCCGCTTGTAAATCCGCGTGATAAGACGATCGCACCATAGGACCACTGGCAACATGTGAAAAGCCGATGGATTCGGCATAAATAGCCAGTTCATCAAATTCGGCAGGTTCTACATAACGTGCTACAGGCAAGTGATGAATAGACGGTTGCAAATATTGACCCAGGGTTAGTCGTTCGCAACCATGGGCGCGTAAATCCTGTAACACCTGCTTGATTTCATCGGTTTCTTCTCCAAGACCAAGCATTATGCCTGATTTGGTTGGTATCGTTGGATTTAGGGCTTTGAAGTGTTTAATTAAATCCAAAGAAAATTGGTAGTCGGCTCCAGGGCGAGCTTGTTTATATAAACGTGGTACGGTTTCCAGGTTATGATTGAATACGTCTGGTGGTGTGTCTGTCAAAATCTCAAGTGCAATATCCATACGACCACGAAAATCCGGCACTAAAACCTCGATTTTAGTTTGTGGGCTAAGCTCACGAGTGCGATTAATGCAATCTTTAAAGTGCTGAGCACCGCCGTCACGTAAATCATCACGATCCACTGATGTAATCACTACATATTGCAAATTCATGGCTTTAATGGTTTCAGCGAGGTGTTGTGGCTCGTTCTCGTTTAACGGGTCAGGTCGTCCATGGCTAACATCACAAAAGGGACAGCGACGAGTGCAAATATCGCCCATGATCATGAAAGTGGCGGTGCCATGGGAGAAGCATTCACCTAAGTTTGGGCAAGACGCCTCTTCACATACGGTATGCAGTTTTTGTTCGCGCAAAACAGCTTTAAGTTGTTGTACTGCCGGGTGGTTTGGTGATTTGGCGCGTATCCATTTAGGTTTGCGTTGGGGATTAACTGTGGGCTCGATTTTTATAGGAATACGTGCAACTTTATCAGCACCACGTTGTTTTATTTTACTCATTGCACTAACTCATTACTGGTTTGGGTTTGCCACAAAACCTTTTCGTAGCCAATGGCTTTGGCTAATTGGTTAACTAATATAAATTCGAAATCCGCTTGAGTAGGAAGTTCGTCGATTAAGTCTTTCAATTGTGTCACTTCCAGTCCTTGATAACCACAAGGATTAATATAGCTAAAAGGCGTTAAATCCATATGGTAGTTAAAGCTTAGGCCATGATAAGAACAGCCCTTTTTGACCCGTAAGCCCAGGGAAGCAATTTTGCGGTTATCCACATAAACCCCCGGTGCATCTTGCCTGGCCACACCTGTAATACCAAATTGCCCTAGGGTTTTAATTACGGCTTGCTCCAAAGCACTCACTAACTGACGAATACTAAGTTTAGCGACTTTTAGCTGTACCAGGCTATATAAAACGATTTGTCCGGGCCCATGATAAGTTATTTGTCCGCCTCGATCCGATTGCACCACGGGAATATCGGTTGCACGGATCAAATGTTCAGCCTTTCCAGCAAGGCCTTGGGTGAATACGTTTGGGTGTTGCACTAACCAAAACTCATCACTAACGCGCGCCGTGCGCGCCAACGTGAATTGCATCATCTGCTGCCAAACTTGCTCATAGTCTTGGATTCCAAGTTGGCGAATAATTACTTTCATGCTAGTGGGTATCTTGTGGTGAGAGGCTTATTGTACTCAAAACAGTCTTTATAACGCCATGATTACACGTTCATGAGCGCTTAATTCCATATAAATATCATCCAGTTGTTGCTTGTTTTGCGCCATGATGGTGATGGTAAAGGCCAGGTATTTTCCACCTTTGCTTGGGCGTGTGGAAATGCACGCACCATCAAAATCGGGTACATGTCGTTGAAAAATATCCAAAATCACTGGATGAAAGTCGGGATGATCTAAGCCCATGACTTTAATAGGAAATTCGCATGGAAATTGGAATACTGAATCTTCGTCTGTTGTCTTCATAGGGTTTTTATATGGGGTCAATTTTGCCTAAATAAAGTGTGGCGCGGCTATTTTTACGCAGATTATTCATAAACATAAAAGTTTGACTGCATTGACAGGTGATTGTGATTATTTTTCCACGGGCAGGCCTTTGCACTTCCATTCGGGAAAGCCACCATCCAGCCGCGAGGCTTTAAAATTGTGTTGACGCAGCAGCGCAACAGCATCAAAAGCTAATAAACAGTGAGGGCCTCGACAGTAAGCAATCACTTCCTTGTTTGGCGGCAAAGAATTTAGCTTGTTCTTTAATTGGGAAAGTGGAATGTTGATTGCGTTAAGTAAATGTCCTGCTTCAAATTCATCACTAGGGCGTACATCGAGTACTGTAACCAAACCTTGTTTAACGCGCTGCAAGAGTTCGTCAGGCGGAATGGCCTCCAAATTATCTTTGGTCGTTAAATATTGATCAATTAAATCATTAACTTGGCCTAGATGGCGTTCCGCAACTAGGCGAATATCAGCGAGCAATCTAATGACATCATCGTCAGCTAGGCTATAAATCACATACAAGCCCTGTTTTTCGCTAAGAATTAATCCTAGGTTTTTTAATTGCTGCAAGTGGTGCGAAGTATTGGCAACGCTTAGGCCGCATTTGTGCGCTAAATCTTCGACTGAACAAGCGCGCTGCGACAAATACTCTAGCATCTCCAGTCGATTAGCACTGCTTAAAGCTTTGCCAATTAGTGCGAACTGGATAAATAGTTGTTTTTTAAAAGTGCTCATAACTACCTGATTTATTGGCCCTTGGCCATTATTCAAAAAAGTACTTGAATATAATAAACCGAGGACGCTATACTATTCAAGTATTTTCTTGAATAGTGCTCCTGGGAGATCAGGCAATGGGCTTTGAGCAATGGCTTAGCGAAAATGAAATCAGCGTACGTCTTGGTTTTTTCTTTGGCGTTTTCGCGGTTATGGCCCTATGGGAATTAATCGCACCGCGTCGAGTATTAAGCGTTTCAAAATTGGCACGTTGGGCCAATAACCTTGGTTTAGTCTTCTTAAATAGTTTTATTCTGCGTTTGCTTTTTCCGGCAGCAGCGGTAGGCGTGGCGGTATTCGCAGAAACGCAAAACTGGGGATTGTTGAATTATTATGACGTGCCTTTTATTCTCGCACTCATTGTTGCGGTGGTTGCGATGGACTTCATTATTTATTTACAACATGTTTTGGTGCATGCTGTTCCTGCTTTATGGCGTTTGCATCGGGTGCACCATGCCGATTTGGACTATGACGTCACCACGGGTGCACGGTTTCATCCGATCGAGATCATTTTGTCCATGTTAATTAAGTTCGCAACAATCGTTGTACTCGGTGCACCGGTGGTGGCGGTAATCATTTTCGAAATTATCCTCAATGCCATGGCTATGTTTAATCATAGCAATATTCGTCTTCCGCTAGCCTTGGATAAACTTGTTCGGGCCTTGTTAGTCACGCCTGATATGCATAGGGTGCATCACTCCATTGAAGATGATGAGGCTAATAGCAATTTCGGATTTAATTTATCAATCTGGGATCGTATGTTCGGTACTTACCGGGATCAGCCGCGTGCTGGGCATGAAGCGATGACAATTGGTATTCACAAATATCGGGAAAATAAACAAGTGGTATGGCTCTCGGGATTATTAACATTGCCGTTTAAAGGTAAGATTTCAGACTATGCAATTAATCGTCGAAACTGGCAAAGTGAAAATGAAAAATAAACTTTTTAAGCTTGTATTGGGTTCGTTAATTCTCGTGGGCATTGCGATGGTTTTCTATAATCGTGAGCAGGTGGAAGTTTCACTTTTACAACATTGGGTAGAGCAAAGTGGTTGGTTTGCACCACTAATTTTTATGCTTATCTATGCCTTAGCGACGGTATTATTTTTTCCTGCAATGATACTGACTATTACCGGTGGGCTTTTGTTTGGGCCAGTATGGGGGACTTTAATCAACCTAACCGGTGCCAGTATTGGCGCAGTGTTGGCATTTCTTGTTTCGCGCTATTTGGCTGGGCAATGGGTAGAAACAAAAGTGGGTGGTCGTTTGCAGCGTTTGAAACTAGGAGTAGAAGCTGAAGGTTGGCGTTTTGTAGCATTGCTTCGTTTAGTGCCATTGATTCCGTTTAATGTGTTGAACTACGCTTTGGGTTTAACTCGCATCCCACTATTATCGTATTTTCTCGCCAGTTTTATTTTTATGTTGCCCGGCGCGATTGCCTATACCTATTTGGGATATGCCGGTGGCCAAGCAATAACAGGTGGAGATGATATGGTTACAAAATCATTACTCGCGCTTTCTTTGCTCGCGTTGGTGGCATTTCTGCCAGGCTTAATATCGCGTATTAAACGCAAGCCAATGTTGGCGGTCGGGTCACTAAGTACTGAAATGCAACAAAACCAAATGGTTTTATTAGATGTGCGTAGTGAAAAAGAATTTATTGGTGAGCAAGGTCATATTCACAATGCGATTAATATTCCGTTAGAAAACCTAGCCAGTCGCTTAGATGAACTGAATGAATATTTAGAACGACCGCTTGCAATTATTTGCCGTACGGATCGGCGCTCAGCAAAAGCGGCTCAACTTCTGGGTAAAAACGGCTTTGCTGATGTGCATGTTGTTGAAGGTGGAATGACAGCCTGGAATCAAGCGAATTTTCCGTTGGAGCTTTAGTGACTTGGTCCGCTCGTCGGTTGTTGGCGCAAGACGCTAAAAAAGTGTGGGCGCCCCAAAATCATGCCATCGCATGATTGTCAATTTTGATTAGTATTGAACTACGATTACAGTTTTTCTTTATAAGCTTTATATAAACTAGAAATAGTTTTCCAGACCGCGCCTGGTTTACCGTCACCGACTTTTTTCTTGTTAAGTTCCGTGACTGCAAGTACTTCTTTGGTTGAGCTACTTAACCAAATTTCATCCGCTGTAATTAGCTCTGCTTCACTTATTGGGCATTCGTGAATATACAAATCATTGCTACGCGCAAGTTCTAATACGACATCACGAGTGATGCCAGGCAATAAATCAGGGCTTTGCGGTGGAGTGCAAATTGTATTATTTTTCACTACAAACACATTACTAGCCGCACCCTCAGTGACTAAACCATCGCGTAATAAAATGGCTTCGTCGACACCTTCGTCTACTGCTTGTTGGCGTAACAAAACATTAGGCAATAAGGCAATTGCTTTAATGTGGCAGCGTAACCAGCGGTTATCTTGTAATGTAATGGCTGCAACGCCATTTTGAATAACGTCAGGTGTAGGATACTTAATCGGGTTACTCATGGCAAAAACCGTGGCCGCTGTGTTTTCAGGAAACGCATGGTCACGTTTAGCTACACCGCGAGTGACCTGTAGGTAAACCGATTGGTCTTCTTCTGGATTATTCTGATTGACTAGTTTTTGTAGAACGTCGGACCATTGTTCAGTGCTTAATGGATTTTTAAGGCGAATGCCATGCAAAGAGTTTTGTAATCGTTTTAGATGATCTTGTAGTCGGAATAACTTTCCATGATAAGCGGGTATGACTTCATAAACACCATCACCGAGAAGAAATCCTCGATCTAGTACCGATATCTTCGCCTGATCGAGTGCAAGGAATTCACCATTTAAGTAACATTGTGTCAAGTTTGTTTTACTCAAAAACCAAAATGACTTCGTCCATCATACTCTGGAAAAAGCCACCCTTGCCGACACCCCGAAGTGCGACCAAATCGCGTTCAATAACTTCGTTTTTACCTAAGTCGATTTTCACTCGGCCATAGACATCACCTTCGGTAGTAGGTGCAAGAATTTGAGAGTCCAACTTCATTTTAGCTTTGAGCTTTTCAAAAGTACCGCGTGGAATAGTTACGTATAAATCATTTTCAATACCCAAAGGCATTTCCTCAACAGTGCCTTTCCAAACGCGAGCTTTAGTTAAGGCTTCATTTGCAGCGTAAAGACGATGAGTTTCATAATACTTAAAGCCATAGGTTAATAGTTTTAGTGACTCAGTTGCCCGGGCACGATCACTACGTGTACCAACGACGATTGAAATTAATCGCATATCACCTTTCTTGCCCGATGCTGCCAAACAAAAACCGGCGGACTCGGTGTGGCCAGTTTTGATACCATCAACAAATTCGGCTTCCCATAATAAGCGGTTGCGATTTTTTTGCTTAATACCATTGTATTGATATTCTTTTTCCGCATACAGCGAATAGTGTTCAGGGAATTCGCCGATCAATGCTTTGGACAAAAGAATCATGTCATTAGCAGTGGTGTAATGGTTGCGATGAGGCATGCCCGTGGAATTGACGAAATGAGTGTTTTTCATGCCCATTTCTTCGGCGTAAGCATTCATCAAAGAGACAAACGCTTTTTCGGTTCCGGCGACATGTTCTGCCATCGCGACAGTCGCATCATTTCCCGACTGGATGATTATGCCTTTTAGTAGTTTTTCTACTGATACTAGACTGTTTTCTTCCACAAACATGCGCGAACCTTTCATAAAACGCGCTTTACTGCTGATTTTGACTTGGTCGGTTAGTTTAATGTTGCCGTATTTCAATTCGTTTTCAACAACATAAGCAGTCATCATTTTTGTCAAACTGGCGGGCTCAATACGTTGGTCTGCGTTTTTGGAAGCAATGACTTTCCCGCTATGAAAATCTTGCAAAATATAGGCTTTGGCAGCAAGCTTTGGCGGTTTAGGAATGGCGCCATAACTTGTGGTTGCTACAATCAAAAGACTCGAAAAAAGTAGAATCTGGAGTCGTGTCAACATTGCTATCCTCATATCTCTGTATCTCGTGTGATGTTCTCGGTTAGAAAATAAAGCTTAAGCCAAATTAGTGCCATATCTATGCCAGACATAGATCCACATTATACCATGTTTTAGTGCAATAGTGACTGATGCATTTTTCTGCCATCTTTTGAGCTCGCTGCGATTAGCGCGAGTTTAGCGTGTTAGCTGCTGTGGATTATATTGATAGGTTCTCTTTATTTGTAATTGAATATTTATGTTTTTGATTGATTCAATGATCTTAAGTAAGTGGTTGGGCTGGCATCATTCTGTTTTGAAATTCAGGCCTTGTTTGGCTTTTGGTTTGAAAATATAAAGTTGCAAAGCAAGTTGCTGGAATTGGTCTGGGGGTTTAAAGTTCAGTGTGGGATTTAAATGCATTCACCGGAATACGTGCCGCATATGGAATGCCTGATTGAACAATGCTTGTGATTTTCGATAAAACTTGTTGTGTTTCAGATTGATCAAGAAAAGAATCTTGCAGGCCAAAAGCATTGTTAAATAGCAGTGGTTTATTGAGACGGCAGGTGTAAACAAATATTTTGTTTGTTTTGGATAAATCTAATTCGTGTTGTCTTAATAATTTGCATTTGACCAATTCCTTTTTTTCTATCAAATAGCTTGTGACAAATCTAAATATAGTTTTGTTCTAATCAAATTTCCCTTAAAAATTTACTTAATAAAAGTCAACAATAAAACTGTGTAGTGCGTCACACTTATCCTTTTTATATGCCGAATTCGCTTTTAATACGCCGATGTGCAGAATGTAGTTTAAGCAAAAGAGAGTAAAAAGATGTTGGTAAAAAAACTTACGCAAACATTATTGGCGGGTAGTTTGGTTTTTGGAATCGTTCAATCCGCAATGGCAGAAATGACTGCAGACTTTCTCTTAACAAGTAACAATTTTGTTGAAGGTTTGTCAGTAACTGACGATGGCCCGGGCGCCCAACTAGGGCTGGGTTATGCGCATCAAGTCGGCAAGCCAGCCAACCACATGGGCTTACATGCAGGTCTTAATACATTTAATATTGCTGGATTGGATGGTACTGCTTTAGCCTATGAGCTTTCAGTTGGTTTTGCTAAAGCGTTTTCAGGTGTCGGCTTAGAGTTAGGTGCGGTGATTCCAAATGACTCAGGAAACAGTTTCGCGATATCGCCAGACTATTTTGTTGGTGCAAGCTACAAAATGATTAGCGCCGGTTTTGCAACAAATGCTGATCGTACTTATATGAGTCTAGGTGCCGAACATGCATTAGGTCCCGTTACATTAAGCCTGCACGGTGGAAACACCAGCGTGACTGGTTTTACCTGGTTGGATGCATCTTTTGGTGCTTCAATGCCAATAAAATGGGTTGACCTTAACGCTGCGGTGATTTACAGCGATGCTCCAATCATTGGTGATACAAAATTTCAAGTCGGTGTGTCTAAAGGTTTGGAGTTTTAAACAAACAAGTTGATCAAATTACTTTTATAGCGCTGCCCTCTGGGCAGCTTTTTTTTAGATCGAATTTAAGGAATAAGACAGGCTTAACTCGTTTAACTTAAAATACGCCTCATTATAATCGAATAATTCTAAAAAGTGATGCGTGTATAAAATGAAAAAACTATCGATGTTGGGGATTGCCTTTCTTGCTCTTGTTGGTTTAAGTGCTTGTGCGACCAATACAGTAAAAATCACTTCTGTGCCTACTGCTGAAAATGAATTCTATCTTGCCAGTGATGAACTGGTGCGCGGGTATGATGCAATTGTTCGTTATCATCCCGATTTTGTGACCGCTAATACACCAAAAGCGAATCCTCTTGATCTGGAGTTGCGCTGGGGCCCACCTCAACAAGTGAATACATCATCAAAGCCAAAATACATGCTCGGATTTTTGAGTGGCGCAGCAATTATTTTGACAGCACCTCATACAGCGATAATCGTGCCGCTGTTGGGTTTGAGTTATGGTAACTATCTTGCGCAGAAAGAAGAAGTCCTGATATGGGATAAAGGTGATTATCAGATCAATGCCACAGTAAAAAGAAAATTTGGTAACTCTGTAATGACATCTTGGAAATGGAATTACAAAGCGCTGGATTATCTCTCGCCGATACTGTCGTCCCATTTGAAAAAACAAAGTCCTCGGGTGCGCTTAATGTATGGTCAAGATATGCGTCAATATCAGACCAAAACTCGCCTTAACAATTTAGACGGAACAGCAATACAGCTCGGTGTTCGTAGTCAGGTTTACCATTTTAATCCCAGTTTGAGTGTGGCAACTGCATTTTCGTGGCGATCCACGCAGCATAAACAAACGAAAACTCAAGACAAAATTGAATGGGTACGTTTTCCTGCAGAATTTGGTCTGCGTTATACCTCGCACGCATATGAGCAAGTGAATATCGAAGTGGGTTTTAGTTATCATTTACAAGGACAATATGATATTGGTGAAAGCGATTCACTAAAAGTCAGTAATGGAAATGGTTTCTATTTTGAATCTGGAATAAAAATCAACTCAAATTATGCCCTAGGATTGCGCATGGAATGGATGCAACACGGTACTGAATCCCATCAAACCATCAACGCCAATCATGTTTCAACTTATATTGAGCTGCTGATCTAAAATATCCTGCTATTACCCTGGTTTCCCCTTAAGCATTAATTATTAGCAACCGACTAAAAAACGAGCTGATAGGTAATGCTGGCCGTGTTTTTTGGTGTGAATATTGTGTGGAAATAACTAAGGGCTAAGCGATGAATATAAAAAACAAATTAACTTCAAGCTTTGGCTTAATGGTGTTTTTAGTGCTGTTAAGCGGAATCGCCGGTTTT
>JAOUJM010000416.1 GCA_029883265.1 Gammaproteobacteria bacterium | reverse complement strand
TCAATTTTTCAAGTTTGCATTGTGGATAAAAACAACAAGATAGTGAGTAATCTTTCTATCAAGCGTCGAGATTTAAGCCGATATATTTGTTCACAGCCAGAAGCGCTCGTTGTGGTGGAAGCGGTACAGCGACCTCAGATTAAGTCGGTGCCGATAAAAAGTTTCGACCAGCAAGACTTACAATCTATTCACCGAGTTCGAGAGCGGCTCGTCAAGCAAAGAACTGCCTTGGCAAATCAGATTAGAGGTATTTCACTGGAGTATGGTGTTGCGATACCAAAAGGGATTCATCAATTAAGTCGGCAAATACCAGAAATTATAGAGAATGCCGAAAACGAACTAACGATGAGGACTCGGGAACTACTTGCTGATCTCTATAAAGAACTAAAATTATTGGATAGTCGTATCAATCACTATACTCACGTTTTAGAAACTGAAGCAAAGCAAAACGAAGCCTGCAAACGATTGTTAAAATTAGAAGGTATTGGTCCTATAATCGCAACCGCAATGGTTTCCATGGTGGGTAGAGGAGATTGTTTCACAAACGGTCGTCAAATGGCGGCATGGTTGGGATTAGTGCCACGACAATATAGCAGTGGAGGAAAACCCCGATTGTTAGGGATCAGTAAGCGGGGTGATAGTTATTTACGAAAACTATTGATACATGGGGCGCGTGCAGTAATACGTCATCTCAAAGAGAAGACAGATTCAAAAAGTCGATGGCTAAGGCAACTCGTAAGTCGAGCGGGCACCAACAAGGCGGCGGTGGCATTAGCCAATAAAACTGTTCGCACTGCTTGGGCGATACTCACAAAAGGCGAGGATTACCAAGTAGATTTTGTTCTCAATACAGCCAAGAGTTAATTGCAATCAATTTTGAACATCAGTTTCTAGCAGGCGATTAGTGGTTTAATGTAAAGTTGGTTAGACCTTCCTTTCCAAAACCTAGTTTGGACGTGGGTGCACTGATACCGAGTAAGCGTAGAGGAGGAAAGGAGCGCATTTCATTAGGGTCAAGAGATCGAGTCTCTATTCAAAGACCGAATATACGAGCGCAGTCAAACTCATTTACAAAAAAACTTGCTAGTAGAGAGGAGTCCATATACGTCCCAAACTCCGCACCTTCCCAGTAGTCGCAACAAGCTGAAACGATTGCGTCAAGAGAAGCGGTTTTCCGTTAGACACGAATACGTGACCCGTGGCAAATTCCAGCAAGGCGAACAAACGCTTCTGAGTTTGCTCATCTAAATCTCCATCAGCTTCCACAACACGCTCCAATGTATTGAGTGCCATGGATACCTTTCTGTTGCTAGCCAATCTCTTCGCAAATTCGGCGGGCGCTGTCAGCCTTTTCTGCGAGATTCTGCAATTGCGCTTGACTTAGTAGGGATGGCTCAAATAGAACTGTTGACTTTGTTCTGTTGCATGATGCACATGAGGGCAACCAATTTTCGAACGAGTGTAGGTCAAACGAAGTAGAGAGGCCCAGCTTAGATTTGGTTTCATCAAATAATAAGGGAGTCTCTAATATACTCTCGGGCACAACATGGTCGACTGTCATCGAGGTAAGGTCGATTGGTGCCCGACAAAGGTAGCAAATCATACCCTGAGTTAGGAATATCGCGTATCGTTCATCGCTGGAAAACTTATACTTTGACATCACTTTTTTTCATCACCTCAGGATAAAAGCCTTGAATTCTCTATAAGACTTCAACGCTTGCCCCTGCCTTGTAGGGCATTTCATTAAGTTCGCATTCTTTTTTGTAATTTCGCATCGTTTTTGTATTTTACACCAACGCTTCCAAGAGGATACGTGAAAACTATTAGAAATCTACTTTCCACCCAACAAACGAAAGGTATTGTCACACTACAGATCTATCTTGGTAACTTCATGAGAAAGTCGTCTACCAAATTAAACAAATAGTCACTAGGGTCATCGCCCCCATGCTTCAAACTTAACATCTTACACAAGTCATCATCACACAGCGGAATCATAAGTTTTCCATGCTCTCTCATCGCTCCTTGAATTGTAAGAGTTCCATTTTTATCTGGCCCCTTTCTTGACACCAAAAAGGCGACACTTCTCATAGCTTTTGTAAGTAAATATTTTTCAGTGGTTAGAACTTCTCCTTGCTTGATTTTGCCTACATAATTTTTAAATTCAAACAATACATAGCGACTATTTATATTTTCAATTAAGAATTTCCAAAACTGGGCTAAAGGAGTAATACGACATATAAGATCGTAGCGGTTCAAGCCGTCATCGGTATACGTTTGTTTATGCCACCCACTCAAATCTTTGCTGAAAAGTTCTTGTATTATATCGAAACACAATTCCTCATATCTTCTCCAGGACTTTTTACCAGCAGATAACGATTTCAATTCGGTACAAAATTCTCGTTTTGGAGACAAGCTTACCATAGCTGGATAAGTAGTAATTATTGCAGTTGAATCTTTAATTTTATTAACTACTGAGTCTTTTGTTGTGCCGCCAGTGTATTCATCTCCTTCAAGCATCGATCTAATGCTGTCATGCAACCCTGTATTGGTTCCCGTCATAATTAGTAAATCTGCACGATCTACTAATGTAATTTGGTAAGTTGTTTCTAGTTTTGCTCTCAACTCAGCAGATATTTCACATGAAACAACCAAAATAGCTTTTTCAACATGATTCTTTCTTGCAAACTCATTAAGTCGTTTCGCTGCCACAGCGATATGAGACGTTTGCGGGTGCCTTGATTTATAAAATTTAACTTGGACAGCGTGAGTAGGTTTTCTATCAAGTTCTAAAAAAAAATCGTAACCTCTATCAGGTCCGTCATAATCAAGTGTTTGATAGCCA
>JAOUJM010000150.1 GCA_029883265.1 Gammaproteobacteria bacterium | reverse complement strand
AAATCTTCGACCACGCTCTTAAAGTGATCACTGTTTTTGATGTCTTCATTGTTAATCATTAAAATTACATCACCACGTCGCATACCTGCTTCCGATGCCGCACCGCGTTTGATTTCTTTTATAATAACACCACCCTTGCCATTCAACTCCATACGCTCGCGCTGCTCATCACTTAAATCAGCAACCACGATATCAAGTCGACTACTCGACATCGAATCTGGAGAGGACTGAGAAAGTTTTATATCATCTTCTTCAGGCAACTCACCTATTTTCACCATAATGGTTTTACGCTTACCTTGACGTAAAATTTTCACCGGAACATCGCGATCAATAGGCGTAATGCCTACCATCGGCGGCAACTCGGAAGATTTTTCAATTGTCTTGCCATTAAAATTCAATACGATGTCACCCACTTTAAAACCTGCAGCTTCTGCTGGACTATCAGGCAATACGCGTGCAACCAAAGCACCTTGTGGTTTTTTCATATCAAAGGATTCGGCTAATTCACGCGTCACCGGCTGTATCAAAACGCCTAGCCAGCCTCGTGTCACATGACCAGTCGACTTTAATTGATCCACTACATTCATGACCATGTCGATAGGAATCGCAAATGAAACACCCATGTATCCACCGGTGCGAGAATAAATTTGTGAATTAATTCCGATGACCTCACCCTCAAGATTGAATAGTGGCCCACCGGAGTTACCTGGATTAATTGCAACGTCAGTTTGAATAAACGGCACATAATTCTCGCGTGGTAGACTGCGCCCTTTGGCGCTAACAATTCCAGCCGTAACGGAATAATCAAAGCCAAAAGGTGAACCAATCGCTAACACCCATTCACCAACTTTGAGTTTGTCAGAACTGCCAATTTTGACGACCGGTAAATCTTTGTCTTTTATTTTTAATAGTGCTAAGTCACTACGCTCATCTTTTCCAATTAGCTCTGCGTCTAACTCTCTGCGATCACTCAAACGCACAATGATTTTTTCTGCATCCTGAATCACATGATTATTTGTTAACACATAGCCATCTTTTGAAATAATAAAACCAGAGCCTAAAGACTGGGCGTCTCGATCATCAAAGCCCTCACCTTCTTCGCCAAAAAAATGTTTAAACCATTCACCAAATGGTCCGTTTTCAGGCATTTCAGGCATATTACGACGAGTATTTTTTTTGACTTTTTGCACCGTGCTTATGTTCACAACTGCAGGACCATTCTTCTCAACTAATTCAGTAAAATCGGGTAACGCATTTAACGCGAACACGGGTGATGAAACTAGCAATAACGCTAAAACTACAAAAGCAAAATTAAAACCAGTGAAACGATATTTCATGCGCAAGCACTCCAAGAATTTTTCTCTATTTAAATTTTTCGAATAATTTCCGGCACGCAGGTATTTTCCAATACTGTTTTTTTGCGTTTACCGACTAACCACATTATTGAAACTATAAGACCACCCAGGCCAAAAATAGTTTGCATGGATTCGCTGTAAATCAAACCCATCATATTTGCAAACAGTGAACCGATAACTAAACCTAAAATCAGCGCCACTAGTGGCAACCCATAAACAAACAACGATGCTTGCACCAAAGCCTTGGCTTGCAACCCGAGTAACACCCGATCACCCAATTGTAAATTCAAGGAATTTGACAAGCGCATAGCGACCTGTTTTTTTGGAAAAGCGGCACTCACACTAGCGACTCCGCAGGATTTTGTATTACAGGCTTCACACGCTGTTTTCCGCTGCGCCTGAACCCAGACATGAGCCTCTTCTACTTTAACAACAGTAGCGGTCTCCTCAATCATGGCAGCACAGCTTTACTAAAATTATCATATTGGGCATTTTATTGGATAGTTTGTTAGGTGCAAACACCTAGACTTAAGAATTGAAATCAATGGCCAGGGTTATTCCGCCTTATATATAACACAAATTCGATACAGGAATGTAGCTCATATTGATAAAGCTTTGCAGCAACAGGGTCTTTTGATGAAACCCCTGCTCAGAACATTCCTCAATTATTTTTTATTTTCTTCAGCGCCAAAGCTCACAATACGCGCCATAGGATTACTAACGCTTGGCGCTTGATTACTTTGTTCTGCGACAATCGCACCTTGAGGTGTATTGGCTTGTAAACGTTCCCACTCACCACTTTCGATGGGATTGGATTTTGCGACTGATTGAGACTGAGTGCCCAACAGTTGTTGAGAATCAACAATAATGACTTGAGGTACCTGAGTATTTGGAAATACTTTTACTGGGGCGTTTACCGGCATTGCATTTGACTGACCAGCCACTTGTTTGACCGTTAACATCGGGTCGTTAACAATGGGAGAAAACCAAGTTTGATAGGCAAAAACACTCACCATTGCAACCGTGGCTGCAGTCGCAAGTCCCACCGCAGGATCAAAAAAACGTTTGCGTCCAGCGGTGCTGCGAGCGACGGGTCGTGCGACAATATAAGCATCCTGGTCGTCTTGAATTTGTGGCTTGGGGTTTTGTTGTTCTTCGATATTGGGAATAAAAATGGTGGGTTCAGATTCTAAAGCTTTGCTTACTCGACTCACAAGATCATGCTTCATTTGGTGGGGAAGATCTCGTTTCATGGCATCGCCAATCATATTGTAACGGGACCAAGTTTCAGAACAGTTTGCATCTTGTTTGAGAGATTTTAGTAATGTATCTATATCTTCGCGAGCAATTTCGTTGTCAACTAGTTCTGAAATCAACTGATCCACATTCTTCGACATATTATTCCACCTTTTAAACGTCGCACTACGAGTAACTCGTATTCCTTTTGCCTAAAAATCTTCGCATCCAGCCTGATATTTTCCAGCTTATGCAAACCCTAGCTAGTTAATCGAGTAAGGGGGCCAGTTTTTTATCAATGGCTTCGCGTGCCCTGAAAATCCGAGAACGCACGGTGCCAACAGGACAATCCATCGCTTGCGCAATATCTTCATAACTCAAACCCTCCATTTCTCTGAGGGTGATTGCTGTGCGCAAGTCCTCTGGCAACTGTTCGATTGCTCGATTAACGACTTGTTCAATTTCATCCTTAAGCAGAATATTTTCTGGGGTGCCCATCTCTTTAAGTTTGCTTGCACCTTCATATTGCTCTGCCTCATCCGCATCAATATCTGATTCAGGAGGCCGACGGCCTTGTGATACCAGAAAGTTTTTTGCGGTATTGATCGCGATACGATACAACCAGGTATAAAAAGCACTATCGCCTCTAAAACGTGGTAATGCCCGATAAGCTTTGATAAAAGCCTCCTGGGCTACATCCAAAACCTCATCCTGATCATGTATGTAACGCGAAATTAACTTTACTATTTTGTGCTGGTATTTTAATACCAATAAGTCAAACGCTCTTTTATCCCCCTTCTGAACGCGTGTCACTAAATCGCGATCTACGCTACTTTCAGATGGGGTTTTCCCCACGTCTTGCGAGGCAAATCCATTCGCCATTTTCATAGACAACCCTTATTAAAATTAGTTTCCATGTGACGACAATTTATTGCGCATTTTTTTTCGCCGTCCATTTTGATCTGTTTCATCCTACACTCCTTTAAGACATCTCTAGGTTAATATTGTGCTCTCGGACGAAGACTCAAGTCAGATATTACATTTTTTCCGTCCGCTGTCCCAGTATTTTTAGAATTTAACCAGACTTTTCCCAAGAACTACCGTCAGTTATTGCATTTTCTTAATAAACCGTCACAATATTATTGAAACTAGCTGAATTGGGTCTGAGCAATATGCGTAATCAGTATCAATATGATGTCCTTGTCATAGGCGCAGGTGCTGCGGGGCTTAGTCTTGCCTTGCGTTTGGCCACTAATTTACGCGTCGCGGTATTGGCCAAAGATGCGCTTGAGGAAGGCTCAACCTTATATGCTCAAGGAGGTATTTCTGCGGTTTATGACAGCGAGGACTCGCTAGACTCGCACATCAAAGACACGATAAGCGCTGGTGCTGGTTTATGTAATGAAAAAGCCGTGCAATACACAGTCGAAAATGCAAAAGCCGCCACTCAATGGCTGGTTGAGCAAGGCGTCATGTTCACTCGCAATAATCAAAATGAGGATGATAAAAGCTTCCATTTAACCCGTGAAGGTGGGCATAGCCATCGCCGGGTATTACATGCCGAAGACGCAACTGGCCGAGCAATCGAAACCTCTTTGGAAAAACAAGCTCGCCTGCACAGTAATATCGATTTATTCGAGCAACACAATGTGATTGATTTAATTACAAAAAACAACAATGATGGCAAATCCACTTGTGTTGGCGCTTATGTCCTGGACAGAAAACAACAACATGTTTTTGTATTTCGAGCACGAAAAACCGTGCTGGCTACGGGTGGAGCGAGCAAAGTATATTTGTATACTAGTAACCCAGACGTCTCTACCGGTGATGGTATTGCCATTGCCTGGCGCGCGGGTTGCCGCGTTTCAAACTTAGAATTTATCCAATTTCATCCAACCTGTCTTTATCATCCACAGGCTAAATCATTTTTAATTACCGAAGCCATACGCGGCGAGGGCGGTAAATTATTATTACCCGATGGCAGTCACTTTATGCAACGTTTCCATCCCAAAGGCGAACTTGCTCCGCGAGATATTGTTGCCCGCGCCATCGACCATGAGATGAAACGCTTAGGCGCCGATTATGTGTTATTGGATATTAGTTATAAACCCAAAGATTTTATCCTCAAACACTTTCCAAATATCTACCAACGTTGTTTGGAATTTGGTTATGACATGACAAAAGAGGCTTTGCCGGTGGTTCCTGCGGCGCATTATACCTGCGGTGGTGTAATGACGGATTTACAAGGACGCACCGACTTAAACAATCTTTATGCTGTGGGTGAAACTGCATTTACCGGCCTCCATGGAGCGAACCGTATGGCAAGCAACTCTTTACTTGAGTGCGTCGTCTTTGCCATGGCTGCTGCCAAAGACATTGAAGACAGCATACAAGGACAACCTTATCCACCACTACTCCCCGAATGGGATGAAAGCCGGGTCACGGATTCCGATGAAGAAATTGTTGTGGCACATAACTGGGATGAGTTGCGTCGACTCATGTGGGACTATGTTGGCATTGTTCGCACTAATAAACGCCTGGAACGCGCCCAACGCCGCGTTGATTTATTAAAAATGGAAGTCGCAGAATATTATGGTAACTTCCGCGTCACCAATGATTTGCTTGAATTGCGTAACTTACTGCTAGTGGCCGAGTTGATTATTCAAAGCGCCATCACACGCAAAGAAAGCCGTGGTTTGCATTACACTTTGAACTACCCACAAACATTACCACCTGAACAAACATTAAATACAATTTTAACACCGCCTCACCGTTCAGCTCAGGAGCAAGAACGGGTGCATTGGCTTTAACTATTTTGTGATAAATTGCCACGTGTACGAAACATCACCCGCATCTGCCGTAGTAATTCTTTTGAAATAACATCTGGACTCAGAATGACACTGCGTGTGAACCAGAACTGGGGAAGTTTGTAATTAAGAATCATGAATTGTGGATAGGCAATACTATTCCAATGCAACACCGCATCGTACCGCTGGCCATTGCATAAATCACATGACCACTCGCCATCACTGTCCATGTTTAACGCAACAATTGAGTGTGCAAAATTGCGTTTAATGTGTTGCCGCCAATAAAACCAAGTGCTCAATACTAATCCAAATAGCAGGCTTAGTTTCAGCAAAGCCGCGACTTGGGTGCTTAGGACAATAATTGCTATAATAAAATGTGATGCGAAAATGAATAGCGCCAACCACTTTGAAGGTTTAAGAGTGATTTGCAGCGGCTTGACGGATTTTTTCGATGATGGGCTCAAGTTCGGGAGAATCTATTTTGTTTTTGCCTAGGCAATATTCTAGCAAGTCCTGATCAGAAAAGAGAAGCAACTCTTGAAAACGTAATTGATCCACTCGATCCAACTGCGGATAAACAAGTTCAGCAAAATCGCCCAACAAAATATCAAGCTCTAACATACCACGACGACAGGCCCAGCGTAGGCGCTGTTGAGTTTGTTCTTGTTTTTCCTCGACAGTCGTAGTGCTCATAAGCTTGCCCTGTTTAAATAATATGTTTAACTAATTGTTTTTTGATATCACTAATCGCTTTGCTAGGATTTAAATGTTTTGGACACACGTTGGTGCAATTCATGATTGTGTGACAACGAAACAGTCGATAAGGTCCATCGAGTTCGGACAAGCGCTCCGCAGTGGCCTGGTCGCGACTATCTTCAATAAATCGCGAGGCTTGTAATAATGCCGCAGGACCACGGAATTTGTCCGGATTCCACCAAAACGATGGACAGGAAGTGGAGCAGCAAGCACATAAAATACACTCGTATAAACCATCCAAACGATCCCGTTCTTCCGGTGACTGCAAGCGTTCAATTTCCGGCTCTGGATCATGGGTGATTAAATAGGGTTTGACCGAACGGTATTGATGAAAAAACTGACTTAAATCGACAATTAAATCTTTAATCACTGGCATTCCCGGTAAAGGGCGAATCACAATCGGTTTTTTTAACTCACTTATGGGAGTGATGCATGCGAGGCGATTGCTACCATTAATATTCATGCCATCGGAACCACAAACACCTTCACCACACGAACGACGAAAACTCAGCGTTTCATCCATGACTTTTATTTTGGTAATAGCTTCCAGCACCATAGTGTCGGCACTCAACCCCTCTAGCTCATAATCCTGCATATAAGGTTTTTGATCTTTATCGGGGTCATATCGGAAAATGGAAAATCGCATACTAAAATCCTTTTACGCTAACAATGTCAGGCTAATAAACCCGCTCTTTTGGCGGAAAGCTCTCCACTGTTAACGGCTGCATACGCACGGGTTTGTAGTCCAGGCGCTGTTCTTGTGCATAATAAAGTGTATGTTTTAACCAGTTTTTATCATCTCGATCAGGGAAATCTACACGACTATGTGCACCGCGGCTTTCGTGACGCGCTGCTGCTGAATGCACCGTCGCTAAAGCAACTTCAACTAGATTTTCTAATTCCAGGGCTTCAATGCGCGCGGTGTTAAAAACTTTACTATGGTCGGTTAAACGCACATCAGGTAAGCGTTTTTGAATAGCCTGAATTTTTTTCACGCCTTCATCGAGAATATCCTGGGTGCGATATACACCACAATGATCTTCCATTTCTTTTTGCAGTTCACTACGCAAACCATCTACGCTCTCACCATCACCTTTTTGATCCCAACGACTCAACCGTGCTAACGCATGTTCGATACTGGCTTCATTGATTGGGCGGTGATAACGATGGTCTTTGAGAAAATCGATAATATGATTACCTGCTGCTCGACCAAACACCACAATATCAAGCAAGGAATTCCCACCTAGACGATTAGCGCCATGTACGGATACACAGGCACATTCTCCTGCTGCATAAAGACCGGGAATGGTTTCTTCAGCGCTATGACGAATCGGTACGACAACCTGGCCATGACGATTTGTGGGAATTCCACCCATGGTGTAATGAGCGGTAGGATAAATAGGAATGGGCGTGTCGATAGGATCTATGCCTAAAAAGGTGAGACACATATCGCGAATACCCGGCAGGCGTTTTTTCACCACGTCTGCACCTAAATGGTCCAACTTTAATAAAACATGATCGCCATTTTCACCGACGCCACGTCCCTCTTTAACTTCTGTAAAAATGGCGCGACTCACGACATCACGACTCGCCAGGTCTTTCGCATTAGGCGCATATTTTTCCATGAAACGTTCGCCATGCTTATTCAATAAATAGCCACCCTCACCACGTGAACCTTCGGTGATTAACATGCCTTTACCTGCAATACCCGTCGGATGAAATTGAAAAAATTCCATATCCTGCAGGGGAATGCCTGCACGCAAAGCCATGCCCATACCATCTCCCGTATTAATACGCGCATTAGTATTGGTACGGTAAATACGCCCTACACCACCCGTGGCAAGCAAGGTGGTTTTAGCTTCGATAATCATGGGTTCACCAGTTTCGATTTCTAATACCACGGCACCAAGAATAAATCCGTCGTCATCTTTAATTAAATCAATGGCGAAGTATTCATCGAAAAAATGAGTTTTAGCGTGAATATTTTGCTGATACAAAGTATGCAATAACACATGTCCCGTGCGATCTGCGGCTGCACAAGTACGTGCCGCTTGCGCGCCTCCAAAATCTTGGCTTTGGCCACCAAAGGGTCGCTGATAAATTTTGCCGTTTTCTAAACGCGAAAAAGGCACACCTGCGTGTTCCAATTCATAAACCAGTTTGGATGCGGTGCGACACATATATTCCACTGCATCCTGATCAGCTAAATAGTCACTGCCCTTGATGGTGTCATACATATGCCAATGCCAATTATCGGGCAACACATTGGCAAGCGCTGCATTTATCCCACCCTGCGCGGCAACCGTATGTGAGCGTGTGGGAAAGACTTTCGACACCACCGCTACGTTTGCATCGGCCTGGGCTAATTGCAGCGCGGCACGTAAGCCACCGCCGCCAGCACCTATCACCAAAGAATCAAATTTACGTCGACGTATATTCATTAAAACACCAAAGGTAGCATAATTCGTAACACCCATATGGCCGCAGCCAACAAGCACAAGGCCAACACAGTTAATGCACTAAAGCGCAAACCGGCCGACGGCAAATAATCCATAAATACGTCCCGCATACCGACCCAAGCATGGCCGAGTATCATCCACCAAAATAAAATAAAACCGATACTTATCCAGGACTGTGACATTAATTGTCGCCAGTTTTGATAATCGAGCGGATGCTGTTGATAAACTAAAATGATTAACAGTAGAATAAAGCCTGCAATATAAGCCGCACTAACCCGTTGCAGCACGAACATATGCACACCACCAGCACGCCAACTCATAACAGCACCTGATTTAAAATGAATGCGGCTAAAAGCAGACCAATAACCAATACTAGCCAGGCGCTAGTGCGTGAGACTTGGCGGCTGACACCAATATCCAAATCAAATAATAAGAAACGCATACCTGCGAGAAAATGATGCACTAAAGATAAAGCGACGATCAAGGCTAAGGCCATGGTCACCGGCTGGTTTAACAGATACCTGGCATGAGCAAAACCGCTGGGATGCGACAAAGAAAGTTGTAGCACATACAACAGAAATGGAATAGCTAACACCAATAACACACCACTCAGACGGTGCATAATCGAAACCACGCCCGTCACCGGTAGACGGATTTGAAATAAGTTGAGATATTTAGGTCGTTGTTTGTTCATTGGCATCCTTGCTTTGCCTTAGTATAGTCCTCTGATTTTAAATTGGAAACTTTACAAGTTATTGAACGAGCAAGAATAATACCGTAGGCGCGATGGTATCTAAATTGGCACGGCAGCTTATTAGGCTTCATTCGTGCAAGTTATGTTGTTACAATAACCTAGTAATTTTATGAGGTAAGAGACCCATGCATTCTCAATGGCAACAATTTTTAGAAACCCAGTCAGCAACCATAGAAAACGGCGTACTTGCTTGCTTTACTGAACCTAAGCAAGAATTACAGGGCTGTGATCAACAAGCCATCATGACTGACTTATCCTTTTATGGCATTATTAAAATCAGTGGCGACGATGCACAAACATTTTTACAAGGTCAGTTTAGCAATGACGTCAAACTGGTCACGCCTGAATTAGCGCAGATCAGTAGTTATAACAGCCCAAAAGGTCGCGCCTTTGCGACATTTATTTTGTTCCAAACAGGTGAAGATTACTTTGTTCAATTGCCAAGGGAAATTCTTGAACCCACACTAAAACGTTTGTCGATGTTTGTTATGCGCTCAGCGGTGAAATTAGAAGATATTAGCGATCAGCTTGTGTGTTTAGGCCTTAGCGGTGACTCGGTAGAAGCAATTATTGATTTGCCAAGTAAAGAAGCTTATACCTGTAAAACTGACCATGGGAAAACAATTATCCGCGTGCCCGGGCAACAAAGTCGGTTTATTGTACTGACTGATGTAAAAAGCGCGATCACACTTTGGAATGACCTCAACGTTAGTGTAAAACCGGTGGGTAGCGCTTGTTGGCAACGACTCAATATTCTGGCGGGTATTCCCGAAGTGTTAAGCAATACCCGCGAATCATTCGTTCCACAAATGCTGAACCTGCAAATTGTGGGTGGCATTAGTTTTACCAAAGGTTGTTACCCTGGCCAGGAAGTGGTGGCACGAATGCACTACTTAGGTAAACTAAAAAAGCGTATGTACCTCGCTTCACTGCAACAAGATTCAGCACCTCAAGCGGGCGATAAAATTATTTTAAAAGACAGCGAGCAAAGCGTAGGTGAAGTCGTCAACGCTATTCAGAATGGCCAAAAAGGTTATGATCTTTTGCTGGTTTTGCAAATTGCAAATGAAGAAGACAAGCTGTTTTTACAAGGTAAAGCTGAACAGGCTTTGCAATTAAAATCCTTGCCTTACAAAATTGAGCAACTAACAAAAAATAATTAAGCAGGACTCGTTTCGAGTTGTGATTCATTAATGATTTGTTCACATAAATCGATCACTTGCTGACTCGCTGGTTCGATTACCAGCCAGTCATCGGATGAACACAATTCTTCTAGGTGCTCGACTAGATTAACAAGCTGGGACAAAGCAAAATAACCTGCGATACCTTTCAGTTGATGGGCTTGCTCGCTTAATGCTTTTTTATTTTTTGCTTGTGTCAACTGACGAATCGTCTGTGCCTGATGCTCTAATTCTAAAATTAATTTGTCTTTGAGCAAGTCAGGCACACTGGCACTTTGCACTGGTTCCGCAGTATTATCATCGTTATCACTTTGATTTGTGTCTGATGCTTGATCAGGATTAGTCCAGCGATTAATAAACGACCATAGTTTGTTTTCGTCCAAAGGCTTAATCATGAAATCTGTAAATCCATATTCTTCTAGCACCGATTTCTTGCTTTTAACCACATCGGCAGTTAAAGCCACGATGGGTACCGGGGTTCGTCCGACTTCTTGTTCCTGTTCACGAATCTGCTTAGTCGCTTCGAGCCCATCAAGTTCTGGCATATGCAGGTCCATTAAAATCAAATCGAATTTTTGCGTATATGCTTGTTCTATTGCTTGCAGACCATTTCGTGCTTCAGTAACTACAATACCTTTTTGTGACAATAGTGTTTTAACCAGCAATAGATTAAACTCATTATCGTCCGCAACCAGCACATTAATATTGGCATAGGCTGTTTTTGTCAAATTCTGTCCAATATTACAACTGTCATCTGAAGACAGCGCATCTAAAGGCATACCAAATAACATTTCGACAGCGCGCTTTACATTATCCAAGCGAAAGGGTTTAGATATCACTGCTACACGACTAGTAACAATTTTTTCCTCTAACAAACTGCATTGCTCAGAATTACAAAAAATGATAATCGGTCCGCCATAGATCTCCTGCACCAAACTCAAACGTTGCAAATATCCGGCACTGCTAATTTCTTTTTGTCCGATTGATATCGTC
>JAOUJM010000415.1 GCA_029883265.1 Gammaproteobacteria bacterium | reverse complement strand
AGGCGTATGGGTGTACCATTGCCATCGACACCAACTGGTATGCTGTTGAGGTCTTTCACCGATTTGATATAGCCCAGTCCACGAACCATGTATTCAGTCTCTGCCATCTCCACTAACTTTCCACCGACGTCATTATTGGAACGTTTTATGGCATGCTTCACTTTCGATAATGGAATGTTGTAAGCAAGTAAGGCATTGGGGTCGACCTCGACTTGATATTGCTTTACATAACCACCAACAGAAGCCACTTCGGAGACACCAGGCACTGTTTGCAGAGGATAACGCAAGTACCAATCTTGAATTGAGCGTAGTTGCGCCAAATCTGTGTTGCCACTACGATCAACTAATGCATATTCGAAGACCCAACCTACGCCGGTGGCGTCCGGGCCTAGTGAAGGCGAAACACCTGAGGGCAGTCTTCCACTGACATAGTTGAGGTACTCAAGCACTCGCGATCGAGCCCAATAGATATCGGTGCCATCTTCAAATATGATGTAGACGAAAGAAAATCCAAAAAAAGAATAACCGCGAACAACTTTGGCATTGGGCACTGCAAGCATGGCCGTCGTTAGCGGATAAGTCACTTGATCCTCAACGACTTGTGGTGCTTGGCCGGCGAACTCGGTAAATACGATCACTTGCACGTCGGAAAGATCGGGTATTGCATCCAAAGGTGTATTCTTCAATGACCAGACACCAACCGCCACTACAATCACGGTTGCTATGATTACGAGAAAACGGTTACGCAGTGAAGCTTCAATTATTGTATGAATCATTGTGTCTACCTCTACTGCGCTTTATTGTTGGAATCCATATCATCCATAGACATATCGCTCATGTCCATATCATCCATTTTCATGTCATCCATGCTCATGTCATCCATTTTCATATCGCTCATATCGTTTTGTTCCGTCGATGACATTGCTTCCATCATCTTGGCAGTGGCTTCGCGCAATTTTGATTCTGAATCGATTAAGAATTGGCTGGAAGTTACCACAATCTCTCCCGCTTCAAGACCGGACACAACTTGTGTAAACCCACTCGCGGAGAAGCCGACAGTAACTTCTTTAGGAACAAATTTACCGGGTTCACGCACAACAAATACTTGTTCACGCGGTCCGGAACGCACAATCGCTTCGGCAGGTACAACGATGACATTATTTTGATGATCAACTTTCAGCAGAACGTTAGCAAACATACCCGGCTTTAACAGCAAATCAACATTATCAAACTCAAGACGAACCCTAATCGTTCGTGTTTTGCTGCTTAGCGTTGGATAGATGAACGTTACCTTTCCATTAAAAGTTTTGCCAGGAACCGCTCGCACTCGCATCTGTGCACTATCACCAAGCTTTATCCAGGGTAGTTCATCTTCGTAGACATCCACATAAACCCAAATTCGGTTTAGGTCAGCAATGAGATAAAGCTCATCTTTGGGTGTTACGTATTGTCCTTCACGCACACCAATATTCATAATTCGACCCGAGAATGGCGAATGAATATGCAAATGCTTTTTGGGTTTTCGACTCGTTTCCAGTTCCCGAATTTGATGTTCGGGTACATCAAATAACTCAAGACGTTCTTTCGCGCTGGAAAGGATCGTCTTTGCACTATCTTTCATTGCAGCCGATCCATTGGTTTTTACCGATTCCCAGTTCTTAAGTGCAACAACGTATTCACGTTGCGCTGACACTAGATCCGGAGAATAGATACTCATCAGAATACTATCACGGTTAACCTGAGTACCCGTCTCATCAACATTAAGGGTTTCAATCCATCCGGAGATTTTCGGGTGCAATCTTGCGAGTTTTTCTTCGTTAAACGTAATTCGACCCAGCGCATTAAGTTCTCGGCTTAGCGTGCGTCGTTCTACTGTGGCTATACGCACACCAATGTTTTGCACGGTCACGGGATCAATGGTTACCGTGCCAGTGACTTCTTCCTCATTCCCGCCATCTGCGTAGACGGGTAAATAGTCCATTCCCATTTCATCCTTCGTAAATACGGGTGAAGTAATGGCAGGATTCATGGGATTACGCCAATACAAAACTTTTTTCTCTTTTGGCTTTGCAGAATCCGCATAAACGGGTAAATAATCCATTCCCATTTCATCTTTCATAAACACCGGCGAGGTAATTGTGGGATTCATAGGATTACGCCAAAAAAGAACGTCGTTTTCCCCCTTTGACATAGTTTGATGATCTGACGTCTGTTGACCACTGGCCAACCAATAACCCAGGCCACCGCCGATTACGAGAAAAATGAAAAGTAAAATTGCTATACGAGTATTATTCATAAATATTCTCCTGCCCTACTGCAGCTTCGATGTCTGCAAGCGATTCCTGAGCATTGCTATAGGCAAGCCAATAGCCAGATTCATAGTTGTAAAGTGAGGTGTGCGATTTAACCACACCAAGAAATTCCACCTTCCCAACCTGATAGCTGGCAAGCATGGATTCAACCGTTTGTCTTGCTTGAGGAATAATTTTTGTTTGGTATAACACGAGTTGTTGTTTCGCTTGCCGAAAACGTATTATTGCTTTGCTCAGTTCTTCTGCAATGCGTAATCGATCATCTTGCAATAGATAACGATCTTTTAGCAACTCTGCCTGCCGTTGATCAAGCTCACGATGCTGCTTTTTAGACGCGTAAACCGGAAGCGACATCGATAACTGAAATGTCGCCATGTCGGAATATCCATCACGATAACCATAGAGTGCAGCTAAGCGAAAATCCGGAAAATACGCTTTTCTCGCAAGATCGCGTTGTGACAATGCCATATCGACACGTGCTTGTTGTGCACGAAACTTTGGTCGATTGTTTATCGCTAGCGACTGAAGTTGTAGTTCATTTTTTACCGAAGGTAAGGTAGTGACGGATAGCCGAGGAAGATTG
>JAOUJM010000149.1 GCA_029883265.1 Gammaproteobacteria bacterium | reverse complement strand
AAATGTGCAAAGCGAATTCAAAATAATGCCGCAGAATATTGTCGGACTCAAGCGTTTTATTCGGTCCCGTTTTACTCATTCACATAATTCACTTATAAGATTTCTTAAACTTTTGAGAGACTTGTTATAGTATTCACCTTCGTTTGCCTTATAGCCTGACCTCAACAAGTTCTTTATATACTTTTCATTTCTTTGCAAATCACCACAATCAGATTTATGTTTAGCAGTTTTTTTCGAATTTATTGAAAATTGAGCATAGTTATCGAGACATAAAAGCTCTGTTGTTCTATTCACACGATCTTTTTTTGTATAAGTGAAGTCCATGCGAACATGGGCTGTTTTCCTGCTTTTAGAAAGCGTACACTTAATTGCAATAACATCCGTATCTTTGCCCCATTGTCCACCTGTCACCCAAGCCTCGTCTTTTTCTGGATAATTTAATACACTCCATTCGCTAGGCGTCCTTGGATCAACTGAAAAAAGATATGCATATGACGCGTTTTTGCAGGCGTCGAATAGTTCATCTTTTGTAGCTAGAGGTGTACGACAATTTTCACCTCCATACAAAGCCATTGATAACATAACGAATACTAAACTTATAACAATTTTTATAAACATAAACTTTACTCCGTAAAGTAAATCTCATCGTGGGCATAACGACAAGCTTCAGTTGCCGCCGCAGTTTGGCGGTAAACTGAAAGCAAGTGTTAGCTGTTGAACTTAACACCTGACCATTTTAAAATTTCATTTTTTGTGTGACCAACAGCATACCAAGTTTGTACATCCTGCTCATCAGGGTAACTAATTGACTTTTTTATTGAATTGGCAGCGCATAAAAAATGGATGTATAGTTCTTCCTCTTCGTATAACACAGGCAATAAAGCTTCAAACCCAAATTGAATATAATTTACAAAAACGATGCCATTAAAATTGTCTGGAACTTTTGAAAACCGGCTAGGCATGTAATCCGACCTTTCCGACCTATGAAGTAAAGCTTCTGGATCTTCTGTTCCAATCAAAACCTCCTTTTCTTTACTTTCAATTGCGATACAGTCAAGATATTCCCCTGCAGCCCTCTCCGAAGTAACTTTACAACCAGGATTCATTTTACACTCAATTCCTAATTTTTCGGGCTTTGGTTTGCTTTTTCTAATTTTCCATAACCAACCTTTAGATTGCTCAATGCTCATATCTTTCGGAATCCACTTATTGTCTATTTCTAATTCAATAAGCTCGCAAATATGGCCAGACGTTTTAACTATTATAGAAGCCTGGTTTTCTTCAATTTCACACCTGTTTGATTCTGAAAATAGAGAGCAAGCAACTTCCCCTAAATCTGTCACCAAAGTACTTTGAAAGAGTTTGTTCATTTTCGCCTACAGCTAACATTCGTATAACAAGTACGCTCGCTTTGTGGCGAGTCCTTTAACCGACCCCTTTAATAACTCTGTGTTTTTCTGAAAAAAAACAGCAATATTCAATTTGGCTTTAATTACATAAGGGGTTTTTGTCATTATACACATTTATGTATGGCCCCCATATTCGGTTTGTATTTTCTATAAGGCCTTGTTTAACGAACAAAATTATTCGATAGTATTGAGAAACGCGCATGCGATTTGTTTAAAACGAGCAATGTGAGTCAGGATGGGGTTTTATAGCGCTTACTGCTGTAAGTCAGCATTGCCTAGGACTAAACTTTTTTCAATATCGTGCTTTGCTGTATTGGGTTAGTGATTGTATACTGTCTCGACTATTCGTACGGTTTAAAGCTGTTTGCTTTATGTGTTTATTAGCATCTGTAGTCAAACGAATAATTTCATAAAATGCTTGCTAGAATATTTTTTCTTATGAATGTAAAAATAACAATTTGTTGAAATCAATAGGTTTTGACCATTCGTTATGTGGGATGTTTTTATTTAATTCTATCCATCCGGCCTGATGTTCTTCATCATAACTGACGTCGTCAAACGCTTCAAGCAAGTGACTTTCTTGCAATAAAAGTAAACGTGCTTGTATGCTTTGATAGTCGATTTCGGTTTTTAATATTCTAGCTATGAATAATTTTCCAAGTAGACAAAAATACTCGACACAGAAGTCATTGCTTTTATCGATCGTGTCAATAAATTCATCCATTAAAGCCAAGCCGGTCGCGTCCGACATTTTCCAAAACTTGGTAATACATTGTTCGATATATAGCGCGGTGAATTCCATACCAAACTTTTCTTGCAGACTACAATAAATAAACAGTGCGGTTACATATAGAAGAAAATAAGGATCGTAGTCTTGTTCGAGTGTCCACTGATCGAAGCTTTCAACGATTGCCCAGCAGTACTCATAAAAATCGCTTTGGGGGAATGTTCTAAGGTTTAGTGGAGATTTAAATTGATCTAAAGGAAAATTATTAGGTGGAGAAAATCCCGCTAAACCACCCAATATTTCCGCAGAAAAGGCATCGCGATCCATTCGCGATGCCAATTCGGAAAAAAAATATTTTTCAAATTTATGATCTATTTCTTTTCGCATCCACAAAGTTTATCTTTAACCTTTTGACATTTCTGAAGATTCCTTGTCGCCGCTGCAGCCGCGCCAGGATGGTTTTTTGTTGTCTTAATTACCGCATCGCAACCAAGCGAAACATAGGTATTTCTACCTGTGGCACAAGTTTGTGCACGCGCATAAGCATATTTTGCAGCTCCACAGCTTGTTAATCCTTTGCATGTCCCGCCACAGGCTTTTTTGTAAGCAGAGTATACACGTCTACATAATCGAATTTGAGCTTTTTTCCACTTTTTATAATTTTTATAAGCTTTCCATCCAACAATCGCAACACGTCCTACAGTGACTACAATAGCAACACAGAGACCTGTACCGCAGACTAAACCATGCTGGTCAAAGTCATTTAACGGATTCGATGAAGAATAGGTGTAGGTATTTAAACCACCTCCAAGTCCAATCGGATCACTTGTTATAAAACGTCCAGTAATAGGATCATAATAGCGGAAAAAGTTATAGTGCAAACCACTTTCTAAATCAAAATATTGGCCAGGAAAACGATGGTGCAATGTAAACAAAATGCTATCGCCATCTGGATCTTCATTGGCAGCCCCAACTCCAAATCCATCGCTATCCCAACGCCATACGACCGCTTGAGTTTGATTGCTGACTAAACGAGGCGTTTCTAAATGGTCTGTATGTACATAAAATATGGAACCGCTGGCATCGACAATTGCCAACAATGTACTAACGACATTATCTTGGGCATCTTCTTCGGAGGCATCTGATCCGGTTACATTCAGCGACGTTTCTCGGTGATAAATGTACTCCCTGATTCGGTTTCCGCTTAGATCATATTCGCCAATTAACTCGCCGTTGAATCCATATACATAACGAATATCATCCACAAGGTTTCCAGTAAGTTGTTTTCTCACTCGTTGACCTTGGTAATTATAAGAATAAGTCGCTTGAATATTGTCTAGCGCATTTGTTAATTGTTGCAGACGGTTCATAGCATTGTACTGATATTGACGATTGCCATCATTCAGAACATTACCAATAGCATCATATTGGATAGCAGCGCCATTCAGCAGATTCATTATATTGCTGTTCGCTTGATAGCTGTAGTTGGCCACTACACTTGAGTCTGATCTCGCTTGACTGAGTCGATTGCCAACACCGTCATAATTGAAAATTAAATCTAGACCATCACTGGGACTGCCGTCACGAGTCAATCGTCCCGTCGCATCGTGTTGATAATTATTAATGTCCTGTACACCGTCACGAATCCATGTTTGTCTCGTGATCTGATTTTGATTATCGATATTATTTTGCAGGCGATTATTAGCACCAAAACGTTTTTCAACAAGTCTACCGGCATTATCATAAATATGTTCAGTTAGAATTCCATTTCCATTGGAGTAACTCGCCAAATTTGGCCCGCTCCAAACGACAGTACTCATGATGTCACGAGTAGTAACCGTGTCATTGAGCTGGATCGAAGCTAGACGTCCTGCAGTATCGTAATTGGTTAACACTTTAATACCGCTAGGATAAGTCGTTTCGGTAATTTCATCGGCATCGTTAAAAGCATAAGCCAAATTGAATGATAGGCCTTGGATGGTCGTGTTTGTTGCCGTTACCAGTCCACGGTCATTGAATTGGAATTGTGTGCTACCCGAGCCATCGATTACAGACGTTAACAATCCTTTTCCATTGACACCTTCGTCATAAGTAAATTGAGAATCAAATTCTGTTCCTTGATAATCAATAGTCGTTAAACGATTGAGTGGTCGAAAGTGAAATTGGTTGTTTGATTATTGGCATTGGTTTGAGAAATGATATTGCCAGCACTATCAACTTGAAAGTTTGTTAGCCCGGTATCCTGACTATTAAGTTGTAACAAATCGCCCCAAGCATTATAAGCATACTGGGTTGTAGCGTTATTCGCATCCGTTACTTGAGTTGTTCGATGAAAATCATCATACGCAAGATCAGTGACATTGCTTAGGTGATCAACCACTCGAGATAAACGACCTTCATTGTCGTAGCTATAAGTGGTGGTCGATGTGGTACCTGAATCAAACTGGCCATAAAGCGTTTTCTGTACCACATCATCATAAGCATTGTATGTGGAGTTTTGCACTTGCTGGCTCATATTAGCCAAGAATACCTGCAATGGAAGTTTGCTAATTGGATCTTGGCGAGACACTCGGCTGCTAACAAGCGTATTATTTGCTTGATAATAGCGTTCTGTGATCTCAGTGTAATTTGATCCATAGGTATAGCTATAGGTCTTGTAGTCACCAGAAGCCAGATCAAGCCTATTTACTTGGTTAAATGTGTCATAGGCAATTAATGTGGTTCTTCCCAATTCATCAATCATTTGTTTAATCAAGCCCTGAGTATCGTATGTAATTTTAAAAATTCGATTATTTCTCTCAGTTTGAATCACTCGATTGCGACTGTCATAAGTGTAATTAGTAACAACCCCATTTACGTCTGTTTCTGAACTCAGCTGACCAATGGCATTATAGCTATAGGAAACATTTTGGTTTAACGGATTACTCAGTTGTGTGAGTAGGCCTTGCTGACTATATGCATAGGTTTGAATATCGCCGGTACCAGGCAGAGGACCATCAATAGTTGCAACTTTGCCCAAAATCAGATTGCCTTGAGCATCGGTTGAATTTGCATGATAGGTATAAGCAGTGATTCGTTGATCGTTGCTCACCAAGTCCACTTCTGTTTCCGTGAGTACACGAAGATTTGCATCGTAGGTGTAACGTGTTTCTTTTAGACCATATTCATTGTAGCTTGCAACTCGATCAGTATTATTCCAATAGGTGATGCTAATGGTTCGAGCTTGTGGAGTACCCGCCAGTTCTATTTCAGTTGTAATTCGACCTTGAGTGTTATATTGGAACTGGGTTACGTTACCGCGTTCATCAATTTCTTCAATGATGTTACCCCGACTATCAAATTTGCTTGTCTTGCTTGTGCTATCGGTAGAATTGGTTTCATATAAAACCTGATAATTTGATGCGTCTGCGTAAAAAGTTTGTGTTTCTATCGTGGCAGAACTATTGACCTGCTTGGTATTTTTATTGACACGTATCGCAGGAACCCCGGCATAGGTCGTTGCTGTATATGTATAGTCATGTCGATGGCCATCGCTTTCCATGTAATTTGAGACACGCATTTGACTATTTAAACCAATCGCTAATTGTGCCCAGTTTACCGTTAATACCATGTCATCAGTATTGTCGTTGATACTAGTGAGAAAATGCTGCTTGTATCCAATATTATCGACTAAGTTGTAAGTATAACTTCGAGTATTTCCGTCTGGATCAAGAACCTCAACAAGACGTCCAAACTCATCATAAGAATATGACCAGGTTCGACCAAGTTGATCATTAACTTCAGAAACGAACCCCTGATCGTTGTAAATAAAATTGAGTGTAAAACCAAAACTATCAAACTGTTGCGTTAATCGGTTTTGTTGATCATAAACGTAATAGATACTACTGCCATCACTGTCACTATAGGTTTGCAACAACACGCCATTCTCGTTGAAGATACTATAGCTTTGATTGTCATCAAAAACCTGTTTGAATTTACCGTCGGCTAACTTTTCAAATGTAAAATATAAAACACTCGGTGGTGTGCAATGAGTGGCTGTTTCTTGCAGTACATAACGACGACCATAAGACGCTAACCAAATAGGCACCGATCCAAAATTAGTTGCGGTACTTGGAGACCCGTCCGCATTACCTTCATCAAGTGCTCTATAGGTTCGAGCAATATTTGATTCTTGAGCAGTAACCCATCCCCGACCAAACAAGCCAGAGCGTTCATCAAATGAATTATAGGTTCGTGTTAAAGTAATCTGTGCATTTGTAGGAAATTGAATATCAGTTTCACTCCAGACCAAGCTTCCATCCGCAACATATACAGGAGAACGAGTGCCATTCGGTGGACATTTACAATTCCCACTGGGACACGGTGGATCTGGATCGGGGTCTGGACTGGTGATGTCTTCACGAAAACCATTCCAGGGTTGATCGTAAGCAAATACCGGCATACCTAGATTCACAATGACAAACAAAATGAAAATCAGTGAGAGCGAATGAATACTCGATTTAATCATTGGTCCTAAATTATTTTTATTCATGTCTAGCACTCTCCTCAATTTCCATTTGCAGGTGAATTAATTAGTAGGTCATATTCACTAATAAGACCTTCGCGCTCTATTTCTAGCGCAGCCATGTGATCTGCTGCAAGCATATTGAAACCCAACCAAATTGAAATAGCCTCTTCATTCTCAGCGGCAAACTGGTAAAACGTTCTAACGCTATAACCCGCATTTGCTAACACCGCATCGACGGCTGAAAATGAGGGCTCACCAATACGTTCAAATTTATCTTGATCGGATAACGTTTCTGTTTTTAACAGGTTGATCGCCAAACTGAGTTGATTAACCTGGGTTTGTAATAAACTTGTCTTCGCATCAACAAATCGTTTGATCGCCACATCATCGGCCGCATTAGCATGTAAGATGGAGGCAGCAACGAGTAAGAAAAATAGAATTATATGTTTCATGTTGTTTTGCTCCTAATAATCAATCCGTTGAGTGCGATACCAAAATAAACTACGTTTTCCTACATTATCGACCGAGCGAATACCAATTCGGTAATCGCCAGGTGCAAGATATTGATCAAAATTATTCTTGCCATCCCACACTAAGGTTTGCGCACCGGGGTTTACATTTGCAAATGCCCGAGTAGCCACATCCACGCCTTTGCCCATGTCAGACACCACCATCTCAATGGTGCTTGCTTTGCTTAGCACTAAATTTAGTTCAATAGGCTCACGTCGTGGATCAACAATGATGGTGGATTTTAAAGTGTAATTTTCAATACGAGGGTTTTCTTTTACGAAAATAACATTATCCGGCAAGCTGTAACGCACAATACCTGGCATCAGATTTAGATTGGTCGCCACTTTTGCGCCTGATGGATATTCGCCGTTCCAATATAAGGTATAGGGACCACGTCCTAAACGCTCGCGTTCCATCAACGTCATTAACCTAGCACCGAAAGACACCTGCCAAAAGAAACTGACTTCTGCCGGATCATCCACGGCGTAGTCAATACGCAATGGTTGTTTTAAGCGATTAAACCGGCGTGGATTGCTGGTGGTGCGTCGGTAATAACTTAGCTGCCCACCGGTGGTATCGCGTAAGTCTATAATTTTTTGCGTGCCGTATTGCTCATACCCGATAACGACATAATAATCCGCTTCAGCGACTGAATTATTTAAATCATTGCTCGCATCCCACACAAAATCGTGAATGCCAGCGATACTGGCTTGCGCTGGGTAAACGGTTTTAATTCGCTCACCAGAGGAATTTTCCATCCAAACTTCTAACACTGTGTCATAGGGTAAAGAAACACTGAAGTTTGCTTGCTGTGCCGCATCACGATTAATCGTGTCACTACTATTTGGAATATTCAATGTGGGTTTTGCAGTGGAGGTGGTTTGAATACGTAGCGATGCTCGTGCAGTGCGTCCGCTGTCAGTCAACACTTCTACAACCGGATAATAATTATCGACAGCGGTATAGGTTTGAGAAACACTATCATTTAATGCAATCCCTCCAATTGTTTCAAAATCACCATTGCCATCCAAATCCCAGCGCCATTGAGTGATGTTGCTTGCATCAAAAATCGTAGCACTTGCGCTTAGCGTCGTGGTTAATGGTGTGTTGCCGGAACTCACATTTGTCGACAAATTAATAATTGGATCAAGCGGACTATTCACATCCACTGTGATTGCGTTATTTGACAACATTGTCGCTGCACCATAAGCGTCAGTCACTTTTACGCTAGCAACAAAACTACCTTCATTGGCATAACTGGTTTGAAAAGTCCACGTGCCGGACGTCAGATTATTTCCGGCTTGGATTTCATCAAATACGCCGTCATTATCATAATCTAAACTCAGCTCAGTGATGCCTTGTGGATCTTGTGCGCTTACCGTGAATGTAACAGCTAATGGTGCATGGCCATTGGTTGTGCTTGAAGCGACACTGACTGTTGGAGCTTGATTATCAATTGTGATGGTCTTGGTTGCGACCAATGGATCACCACTTGCTGGTGTAACGGTTAAGGTGGCTACAAAACTTTGGCCAGGCACACCGCTATAGGTGTAAGTTCTAGGTGAACCAAAAGTATCCGACACGTCGGTGGTTCCATCACTGGTAAAATCCCATGCATAACTATTAATAACGATGTTGTGATTCTGTACCACTGAAGTGAATCTTACCGTTAAAGGCGAGGTGCCTGAGGTCGGATTCGCGATAATTTCAGCTGTCAATATATCTGCGGCAGGTGCTATGGTTACTTCAAAGCTTTGTATCGCTTGCAATCCACCAGCATCCGTCGCAGCAACACTTATGGCATGCACACCCACTTGATCTGCCGATGGAATCCAGTCGATTAATCCTGTCTCGGCGTTAATGCTCAATCCTGGAATCTGATTAACTACGCTATAAACTAATGGCTCGCTATCAGGGTCGTGACCCAAAACTGTGTATTGATATAACTCGTCTTGCTTGCCTTCGCTCACTGCTTCTGAATAAATAATGGGAGGATTATTAATCGGTATAGCCGCACAGTTGACGCCACCGGGTAATGATGGAAAACGCTCTAAATGATCAACAAATGGTTCTTCTGTCAGGTCTTCAAGTTCTTCGACAACTTTTAAACTCACCTTACCTGCACACATGGCGCCTTCCAAGTCGGTTGCTTTAAATACAATGTCATAAATACGAATTTCTGTTTCGATTTCTTTTAGTTGAGTTAAGGAATAATATTCTTCGCGCACTCGATTACGCACAGTGGGAGTCGCTGTGCTTAAACCGTCACCGTCATACGGACCTAATTGATTGTACTCATGCTCATGCTCATTCTCATGCGCATTATCGTCATCATCGCCGCTATAGTTTTGGCCATAAATATCAGTATTTGGCCAGCGCCAATATTCGATGGGTTCGTTTTGTAGAATACACTGAGTTTCAATGACGATTGCTTGCGCTTCCGGATCGATAATGCCACCGATTTGAATCGGTAACATTAGGTTGTCATCACCGATGATCAATTCTGGGGTAGCACTCGCTTGCGAGCAATCGGGTGCCAAATTTAACGCATAGGCATTGAAGCTAAGGATTATTGCCAAACAAAATGTAAGCCCAATTAGGATCACTTTGTTTTTTACAAATAAGGTCTTTCTCCCTAAACCAAACATGAATTATTCTCCCTTTCTTTATTTGGTAACCGTAATTGCTTTTAAATCATCATATCTACTTCATTAATTCGCACTACTGTCTTGCAAAGTGAAAGCAATATTTTTTACACCGACTTGTCCGCTATATCCCGATACATTAATAGTCAAAACATGATCGCCAGGTTTGATACCAAAACGCCCTGGTGACCAACGCCATGTGAAAGGCACAAAACCCTGCTCTTCTTCGGCAATAAACTCATTGTCGATGAAAAAACTGATTTCATATCGTTCTTGATCCAAATATATTTCATCCAGTGGATGAATTTTCACTTCAGTGATGAGTTCATCCAAACCTTTTAATACAGCCAACGGTTTACGTTTCACATCCAACATAGCGACGCTTATGCGAGGACTTTTTTGTTGTAAAACCGGCATATAATATTCAGGACGAATAAGTTTTCCATTTCGCTCTAGAATTCGATCTTGATAACTGGACTGACGCAGTGGCCATTTTTTTGCCTCTCGATAGGCGCGATAACTTTGTTTGTCATTGCCATAGGTGATGATGCTATATTCGGAAAGCCGGTAAGCAATGATCAAATGTCCAACTTTTGGATTACGTTCTATTGCGATCACATTATCAAGATCATAACCATTCCAGCGTTCCGCATGAAAACCCGCACTTCTTGGTTCCCAGTCAATAATGGTTCTCAACATGGGTCCGTTTTTGATACCTGTACGTACCAATACGCGACTTTGATGAGGCAAGGTATATTCAATCACACCATTGCGAATGCGTTTTTCAAAATCATACAACTCTTCCCCACCACTGGCTTTTCGTTTGTCGATGCGTTGTATATCCCCTGAAGCGCTGGTCACGATAAATACTGGAAAATAGGCCTCATTTGGAACTAACTTGCCTTCACTATCTTTACCATCCCAAACAATTTCATAGTCTGTTTGTTTTTTCTTAAAATCTTTAAATGAGATCGCCCGAATCAGATCATCATCATTGCTACGTATTTCAACATCGATTTTGCGAATTGATTTATTCGCTTGCACACTTATTGGAATGACGAATGTTTCTTTTCTCGCTGGCGAGAAACTGGTCTTTGCAAAGCTTTTTACAGTTAAATAAGCTGGCTCGCCAGTGGTTTTCGAAGCTTTTTCGCTAGCGCTAGTAAATTGCGAAGCCGCAAAAAACAACATGCATAGTTGCAATAAACATTTGATAATTTGCTTTGTATTTGCGAATTGCATTACTGACTTATCTCCAAATATCGAATCTTCTTCACACCTTTAGGTAATTCAATTTCTTGCGGTGTTGACGTAGCAGTGTTTTTGTCTCGATCATCGAGGCGCATTAAATGTGTTCCATCTGTTGTGCGACGAATAAAATAGACATGATCGTCAGTGGCAACACTGGGAAAACTATCGGTAAACTGGCCTCGGGTGAGCCACCTTAGCTTGTTTGAATTCAAATCTAGTCGTGCGATATTATAATAGCCCGGTTGATTTGAACTAATATATGCAGAATGGCCATCGGCACTTACGCTATGTAAATAGCTTGTCGCATTAAGCAACGTGAGTTGTTTCGATAATCCAGTAATACGATTGTGCTGCCACACTTCTTGAATAATCGGCTGACACGGTGCACGACAAGACACATGTGCAAAGAATAACGTATCCTGATGTTGATACGGGTGAAATTGAGCTGATGCTTGTTTGTGAATGGTTTGTGTGACAAACGCAGTATCTTTTTTATCGGCCGA
>JAOUJM010000414.1 GCA_029883265.1 Gammaproteobacteria bacterium | reverse complement strand
CTATATTTTTTTCGGGTGGTGCAATTCAAGATTTACAACTCATTCTTGATGAAAATTTTGAATTTAATGGACCCTTTTATCGGTTTTCTTGCACGCACGATTATATTCAAAGTTTGACGAATGATCCTCCACTGAATTGTGGTTTTGAAATTTATCGATGAATTTGAGAAAGACAATTGTGCCTGCTTGATTTATCGTTTTAAAAAACCTGGTGTCGAATGCGTGATGGCTTAATATTTTTTAGTTAAGGATAATAAGCTATCAAAATCCCAATTGATATTTGATGGACGAGGATTTAGTTAGGCAGATTTCAATTTGAAGAAACCAATGGCTTGTTTCAATTTTTTAGTTTGGTTGGTCATTTCTTCTGCTGATGCGGCCAATTCTTCTGAAGAAGCAGCGTTTTGTTGTGCGATTTGATCCAAGGTTTCCATGGTGCGATTCATTTCACCCACACTCGCGGCTTGTTCATTGGATTGCTCAGCGATTTGGTTAACCAAGGCTGAAGTTTCTTCAATTGTTGGTACCATTTCTGTGAGCAAGCGTCCGGCTTTATCAGCAATAGCGACACTACTATTTGCTTGCTCTATAATTTCTACCGCCGACTCTTGGCTGCGCTCAGCCAATTTGCGAACTTCCTCTGCGACTACTGCGAAACCACGACCATGTTCACCGGCACGTGCGGCTTCAATGGAGGCATTCAGTGCAAGCAAATTTGTTTTGTAAGCAATATCTTCAATGATGGCAATGCTTTCGGAAATTTTCTTCATTGCCGTTACGGTTTGTTGCACGGCATTTCCACCATCTTTTGCATCACTAGCCGCTTTAGTCGCTTTGCCATTTGTTTTATTCGCGTCTTCAGCATTTTGTTTGGTACTGTCACTAATGCCGGCCAAGCTGGCAGTGGTTTGTTCCACACTGGCCGCTTGTTCGCTAGAAGAGGAGCTTAAACTATTGGCAGTACTACTTATTTCAGTCGCAGACTGCTCAAGAAATTCACCCGCTGTTTGAGTTTCTGAAATAACTTCAGATAATTTATGACTCATGGTTCGCATAGAGTTGAGTAATTGGCCCGTTTCATCTTTGGCATCATTGTCGATATCAAAACCTAAATCTCCGGTGGCGAGATTATTGGCGACTTCCACAGCAATTTGTAAACGAGACACTACACTGCGAGTGATAAAAATTGCGATTGCTGCCACCACGGCTGAAATGATTAATAATAATGTGAGCTCAGTGCTAAACGCAGTCCAAGCCGATGCACCATGGTTTTCTGTGAGTTTTAAAATGTCTGTAGCCAAACCATCTTCGACTTTTTTCAACAAATTAATTTTTTCCGTTTGTTTTTTAAACCAAAAACTCGAATCCACATCAAATTTTCCTTCGGTGCCTTTTTCGCGAACGATATCCCGCATGCGCTGGGTTTCATCAATAGCATCGCCAACCATGGTTGCTTTGAACATTTGTTTTTGTGCATCGGTGGCGAAGCGTTTGAATTCGTTTATGTAGGTATCTTGTTGCACTAATAAAGCAAGAAATTTCTCAAAGCCCTTGTTATCGATTCGATTGGCGGCAAAGGCATTGGCCAATACTGCTCGTTCAACACCAGCGCGTTCTTTACTTTGTAGGAATTCTTCATAGGCAATGACGCCATTGGAAATTTCACTTTCAGAGGCAATATGGCTAATAGATCCAATCGAATTTAATAATTCGGCATTCGTTTTTGTGTAATGACCAATGGCTTCACCTGTGGTGATAGCAAGACTATCAACACGACTCCGAATCGCATCCAATTTGGTAAAATACTCATCGGCTTTATTAAGATGTTCTGCAAATTCATGGGAAAAAATACTTTGATCAATGTTTGCCAATGATTTGCGATAGATGTCCAATTTTTCTTTGCTTGCTCGGCGCTGATTGGGAAGTGCTGTCGTGAATTCTTTGCCTTTGCTGCCAATATAACCGGCAGTTGCGCCACGTTCTTTTTGTAATTCGTGCACTAAGTTACTTGCATCCACGCCTAAAACGGTTAATGCATGCACATGTTCTAATTCGCTTGCGAGTTTATAACTCACAGTAATCAGCATGCTGCTTGCGACGAAAAATGCTAAAAGTGGCAAACTCAAGAGTAAAACAATTTTTTTTGAAAGGTTTAGATTTTGTAGTTTAAACATTTGATGCTCTTCTTTTTTTACACACCGTCCTAGCTAATAGCGACACGATTTTGCGCCACTGTAGCTAGTTTTGATCTGTGATCGCCCGTATTAAGTGCAATTGTCATTTTTATTACAAATATCTGGATTAAACATCAGTAGAAATATGGATTTGACAAATTCATAATTGGCCGATAAGCTTAATCCATAGCGCCGATTTGACTACACAGCTTGCGGGCGCTTTAAAAATGCTGCTAAAGAGGATTGCATACCTGCTTTAGCAATGAGCTAAGCGGGTTTTTTTGTGCCCGCGGTTTATTCACCCATTCGTGGAGCAAAGCTTATGACAAATAAAAATCAGGAATACGGTTTACAAACCCTGGCTGTACGTGCAGGACAAGTCCGAACCAGTGAACTGGAAAACGCCGAACCTATATTTCCTACATCCAGTTATGTTTATGCCAGTGCGGCGCAGGCTGCAGCTCGGTTTAGTGGCGAGGAGCCGGGTAATATTTATTCGCGCTTTACCAATCCAACGGTACGTACTTTCGAGCAACGTCTAGCCGCATTAGAAGGCGCAGCCGCATGTGTCGGAACTGCATCAGGTATGTCCGCAATCTTGGCGACTTGTTTGGCATTACTACAAAGCGGTGATCATATAGTCTCATCCCGAGCAATTTTTGGTTCGACCACTATGTTATTTAATAATTATCTAGCCAAACTGGGCATTGAAACCACTTATGTTAATCAAACGGATTATGAC
>JAOUJM010000413.1 GCA_029883265.1 Gammaproteobacteria bacterium | reverse complement strand
ACATTAATACGATTCGCTGGTTGGAAAAAATTCTCAACGAACGCAATAGCACCATGATTATTATTTCTCATGATCGGCATTTCCTCAATAGCGTCTGTACCCACATGGCTGACTTAGATTATGGCGAACTTCGTGTCTATCCCGGAAATTATGATGACTACATGACCGCATCAACTCAGATACGTGAACGTTTGTTGTCAGAAAATGCTAAAAAGAAAAATCAAATTGCTGAGTTGCAAACCTTTGTTAGTCGGTTCTCGGCGAATGCATCAAAAGCCAAACAAGCCACATCTCGCGCCAAACAAATTGAAAAAATAAAATTGGAAGAAGTTAAACCCTCGAGTCGGCAAAGTCCTTTTATTCGTTTTGATCAAAGTAAAAAACTTTATCGCAATGCATTAGAAATACAAAAATTGAGCAAGGGCTATGACGGTGTACCACTTTTCAAGGATTTAAGTTTATTAGTCGAAGTCGGCGAACGAGTGGCCATTATTGGTCCCAATGGTATTGGAAAAACAACCTTATTGCGCACACTCGTCAACGATTTGGAAGCCGATAGTGGTGTGGTTAAATGGTCAGAGAACGCTACTATTGGCTATTATGCACAAGATCATTCTGAGGATTTTTCCAATGATATGAGCTTATTTGATTGGATGAGTTTATGGAAGAAACCAAACGATGATGAGCAAGCCATTCGGGCGGTGCTTGGACGCATGTTATTTTCTCAAGATGAAATAAAAAAATCAGTCACCAAGATTTCTGGTGGTGAACAAGGTCGCATGATATTTGGCAAACTGATGTTGCAAAACCCTAATGTCTTAGTCATGGACGAGCCAACCAACCATCTTGACATGGAATCAATTGAATCGTTGAATATGGCACTCGAAAACTATCCCGGTACATTAATTTTTGTGAGTCACGATCGTGAGTTTGTTTCATCGCTCGCAAGCCGCATCATCGAGCTTTCGCCTAGAGGCATATCAAACTTTCAAGGTAACTACGAAGATTATTTGCAGCATCAAGAGCTGGGATAAGCTAGTAAATCGTTGTGGAAGCGTCATTTTTTCGCAAAGAAAAGTGGCGCTGTGAATGTATCACTAATGATCGTTGTTTCAAATAACACACAATGTCATCGCAACTACTAATTTATCGCTATTCATCGCTGCATAAGGAAAATAATTGGAAATTTATTTCGGTAAGCATCTAATTAACCACGTCTAGAATAGCCTCACCACAATCCCTATCGTTTCAATTTTTTTCAAAAAAACGATCATGAAAAAGATCGTCACAGAAAAATAAACCGACTGGTTTGATCATCCGAAACAAATTGATGCAGGTTATTTGTTATTAAATGCTTTTGCACCAGCATCCAATCGACAGCAACTATTTTTTTGCATGGCGCATGCACGATTCCACTTCGTGGAAGCCATCAAAATAAAAACTCACAACAAAACCGATAAAGCCCATCAAGGTTTTGCCTACATCAAAAACCCTAGTTAATAGAAACTAAGTTCAAAAAAGCCACACCCAAGCAGAAACAACAAGCACGATAACAATAGTCAAAACCCACCGTCGAACAATATAAAACCAGGCCGGAAAAATCCACTCTACACTGTCAAGCGAAAACACTGACGGCTAAAACCATGCATTACACATTAAAACAATGGCTAAAGCCTCGATCATGTCATGATAGGCATTGCACAACAATCCTGCTGAGAATGTAATAAGACGGCTTGTCAATAGGAGAAAGAATTCCACGAGACAATAAAAGCAAAAACCTGTGCGAATGCCATGCTTTGATTCAGAGCGCCAGAGCTAATGAGATTTTGCCATTTGAGTATTTGAAAAAGAGTATTCAGCCAGCTTTCCAACGCACAGCCGATGGCAGAAATTGAGGCCATGATAGCGATAAAGACACCTGAGTAATTCACTAAGCTCATTTTGCGGAAACGAAATGCGCGTTTAGCAGAACTAATAAAATAAATAATTATTTTAAACAACAACTTACAATTATTGCGAGGAGAATATGGGGGCCAGCAGAAAAGTGTATAATGACAAAAACCCCTTATCCAAATTTAAGAAAAACATACAAACGCGAATTTTTGAAGAATTACATAGAGTTAAGGGGATAAAGAGTTAGGAGGCTCGCCACAAAGCGAGCGTGCTTGTTATACAAATGTTAGGATCTAAACCACGTGTATGAGAAACTTACTAGTAATACTTGTTATTTTGTTTGCGGCGGCTTGTTCTGATAAGAATGAGAAAGATACTATATCTTCAAACTGCAAAGATAGTTCAAGTCCTATAGCCGGTTGCTGGTTAACAGATGTATGTGATCAAGACACTGCAGACGAGACAGTTTGGAAAAAAGCTGTCTATTACTTTAAAGATAACCATGATGTTGAGATTAAATATTTTTCTTTCAAGGACTCTTCTTGTACTGGTAACTCAGTAAAAGGCCAGTTTATTGCCCACTCTGTGTATGAGTTGTTGGGTGAGAAGACGTTAGACAGCGGTTTAGATGGATGGTCTCTCAAAATTGCTTCAGAAGAAGCACTACATTTGGCTATTCCTTTTGATGCGCTAATTACTACTGAAGGAAAATTATGTAGTCAAGACTATTTTGTGTTTGAAGGAAATGGTTTGATGTATAATCCTGCTGGTGTAGGTGATATAGACTATAGCCATTGTCTTTCAGTTTATAAAGAATCCTAATCGGGTAACCGGGGGTCTCTAGCCCCCAGTCCCCACACCACCGTACATGCGGGTCTGCCCCAAGGGCACTTCCGTTGGGCGCGCAACATACGGCGGTTCATTTAACTTATCTGTTCGGATAATGCACGTTGATCCATCCGCACCGAAGTGAAAACAAACCTTCTGATTTCAAATAATCATTGCCAATTGCTTGTTGAATGCCGGGTGTTTTCGAG
>JAOUJM010000011.1 GCA_029883265.1 Gammaproteobacteria bacterium | reverse complement strand
TTTCTACTTGGTCTCCTTGCGCATAATGTCTGTAAGGTAAAATCCATGTGTAATCGTCCGTTAGTAGAATAATAAATATCAAGAGATAAGTTGTGGACACCCAATATATAAACCCGGTTTTAAAATCGATAGTGAATGTAATGAAAACCATGGTGCGCCAGGATGTGAAGCGCGGGGAAATCGTGGTCAAGGAAAATACCTTGGCATTTGGTGAAGTATCAGCCGTAATCAATCTTGAAGGAGAGCAGGGGAGAGGCTCTATATCCGCTTCATTTCCAATTGATGTTTTATTGAATATTGCAAAAATAATGTTACCGCCAAGTATTAAAGTCGATAACTATATGTTGAAAGATTTAACAGGAGAACTGGCAAATATGTTTGCAGGTGGTGCACAGGCAATCATGGAGTCGGAAGGGATTAAATATCAAATTTCATTGCCAAGTATTGTTGCGGGAAAGCCGCATCATATTCGTCACCAGCATGATCATCGCAGTGTTTTGATACCATTTAGTTCTGATGTGGGTACTTTTTTTGTTGAAGTGAGTTTCGATTAGTCCAGTGGTAATCGAATGGTAAATTTGCTGCCCTTATTTGGCGTGCTGGAAACCTCAATATCACCTCCCATCATTTCACAAAAACGTTTGCTTATGACGAGTCCTAAGCCTGTGCCTCCATATTTAATACTGATTTCATTGCTGGCTTGAGAGAAAGGTTTAAATAGTTTTTGGATTTGTTCATCAGTCATTCCGATGCCTGTATCACTTATAATAAGTAGAAGATGCTCAATATCATTATAGGTTTTGGTGTCGATGGTGAGCTCAATTGTGCCTTTCTGTGTAAATTTTATCGCATTACTCAGTAAATTGAGTATGGTTTGTTTAAGTCGAATCTCATCGCTTTTGATATGCAAGTGTTGCGTGCGGTTTTCGATTTTAAAGCGATTTTGATTTTTGCTTAGCATGGGTTGAATGGTGTCGTTGATTAAGGTAATTAAGTTATCGAGATCAAACTCATGTGAAGACAACTCCATATGGCCAGACTCGATTTTAGATAAATCCAAGATGTCATTGATGAGGTTAAGCAGGTATCGCGCGGAATTAGTGATTTTTCCAATGTCTTGAATATAGTCTAATTTATTGTCATCGGTGGCAAGCTCAGCAAGAATCTCACTATAACCAATAATTGCATTAAGCGGCGTGCGTAGTTCGTGACTCATATTTGCAAGAAAAACACTTTTGGCCTTGTTAGCTTGCTCGGCTTGTTTGATTGCGCTTTTAAGTGACTCTGTCTGATGTTCAACTAATTGTTTCAAATTATTCCGATGCAGTAAAAGTTCTTCTTCGTCTTGAACATTTTGTGTGATATCCCGGCCGTATATATTGACATAAGCCTGTTCGTCAATCGGTGCGATTAGGAATGAGTAATAGGTGTTTTCTACGAATAGCTCGAGACTCTCTGGGCGGTGGCTAGCATATACGTTAGTGATGATTTCGCGCAAATCATCGGGTACTTGATCGCCGATATCAATGTTCCAGTAGTTCAATAGTGACTGGGCCGCTTTGTTTGCGTAATTTAAATGGCCGAACTGAGTCACTCGAAAAATGGGCTCGGGGCTTTCATCTGGAAACTTTGCTAGCAAACGCATTTCAGACTGCTGTATTTGTTGTTGGGTTATATCATTGAAGCTCGCTATAAAAAGATTCTTGTCATCATTGGTGACATTGGTAACCGCGATCTCTGCTGGGAAGAAATGGCCTTGTTTATGGCGGATCTGGATCTCACGACGATTGTTCATGATTCGATGAGCTTTGCTTCTAAAGAAATTATTCACATATTGATCATGTTGCTTGCCATGATCTTCTGACATTAGTATCGAAACGTTCTTACCTATGACTTCTTGAGCTAAATAGCCTGTGATTTTTTCTGCAGATTGATTAAACGTTACAATATTTCCACTGATGTCAATCGCCACCACACCCTCCATTATGTTGTTGAGTATGGCGTTAATTTCGTTTGAGCGAGTTTCATAAGCGCTTTGTTGGTGACGATAAGAAGTTAAGTCAATTATGAAAGCACGCAGGCCTTTGGTGGAGGGGAAAATTCGAAATTGTAGAAATAAGTTTTGCGGTGGATAGTAGCCATCACTTTGTTGAACTTGCCGAGTTTTATGTGCTTGGCGAAAGCTGCGAAAAAAAGAACTTGCGAGTTCAGGGAAAACATCCCAAAGTTTTCGGCCTTGAGCCTCAACTCTATCGATTTTAAAAAGCTTTTGTGCTGCCTGGTTGATATACACTAAGGCGTCGTTATTGTCGATTTCAAAATAACTTTCGGTAATATACTCAAGGCCAGTGGCGTCTGCGCGCAAATAAAGCAAGAATGTGTTTTCTTTTGGTCCTTGGGTGACTAAAAAGTTGACTGGGTAGCGCGATTGATTCTTATTTTCAGCAAACGCATTTCCAAAAAATGAACCACTAAAAAGATGTGATGGCCATTCATTAAAGGGTGGGAAAATGCAAGCGAGTGTTTGGTTCAGTGTATCTGCATGTTCAAGTTGCATGGAGGCAAGCAGCCCATTGGGGTCACTAGATTCAACAATCTTACCTTTATAGTCGACGATTATTTGTGTTGGCTGATCAGGTTTGAACATAGTAATAAAAAGGTTTTAATAAACGCTTCATTCCATTAGGGGTGCTCACATTGTATCGGTAGTAACTAATGCTCAATTAAGCAAAAACCTAAGGAAAATATTAGAGTGAATGCAAGGTCAGAGGTGCAAGTGTGGATATGACTTTCAAAACAGCTAGCTTGTGTGGAATTTAGTGACTTTGAGGAATTTTTGTGCCTAATAATATTTGTAAATTCCTTAGGTCATTGCTGCCAATGCGTACGGTTTTTTCTTTTCCGATTAGCTTGATACAATCAAAACCCCAGATATTATAAATCATGCCTCTGCCAGGGATATAATGGATACCCCAACCATCAATCCAGATGGAACGATCGGGTTCGATGCGCTCAAATTGAGCATAATGAAAGCTTTTTTTAAACAGGGGTAGAGGACCAAAACGCAGCAATAAGTGATCGCCCTTGTCCTCAATAGTTAGGCTATGAAAACATAAGCCAGCAACAATAAAAATACTAGCGCTTATATAGGTTAAAAAAAGTGATTTAACATCGCTGTTGACGAATGGCGACACTAGTAATATCGCAATAGCAAAAATAAGCAATAACCAGCTTAATGGGGATTTTTGGGTATGGGTATAGCCATCCATAGTGTTAGTTATTTATTCTTGTTAATCGATTATTATCTGTGTGAGTGAAAGGCGAACCATATATATCAACAACCGTCGTTTCACTATAATTAAGTATATCGCCTTGCACAGTGATTTCATGTTCAAATGAAAGTGTTTTTGCATTATCACGCATAAACGGTGATTGAATGATTGGCCAATCAGGATTATCATGTTTAGCACTTACACGTAAACAAATTGAATCTGCTTCCTGCTTATCTGAAAATTTACCTCCCGCGATCAGGCTCACTGCTCTGGGGATCTGCAAAGAATGCATGACAATTTGTTGAACGCTGTCCCACATCCAATAACCAGTCTCATCATGAAAAACTTGCTGATTGGAATGTCTACTGACAATTTGTCGGTAATGAAGCGCAGTTAATACCTGTTTCTCGGCGTTGGTGACATCGCCAATGGCTTCAAAGCGAATAGTCTCAAAATAAGGGTTGGTCTCGGTGCCATCGGACTCGGGTGCGATGTCGATGCCTTTATCACCTTGCCAAGTGCCGATGAGCGCGGCTAATGGTCCATAGTCAATACTGGTTTGACTGTTCATAGGATGCCTCAATTAAATTTATGTGAAAAGCTATTTTAGGTGTTTTTAATCGGAATTAAAACTAATGACGTATTTCAAAAACAAGAAATGTTTAAAATGAAAAATTTAATGCCGATGAGACAAACTCACCGGCATTAAATTATTAGGTGCCGGCCATATCTTTAACTTTTTTCAGCGGTCTGACTTTAACTGCAGTAGAGGCTGGTTTTGCTTTGAAAACGGTTTCTTCCCCAGTAAAAGGATTTATGCCTTTACGTGCTTTACGTGCTGGTTTTTTAACAGTTTTTACTTTAAACATTCCTGGAACGGTGAACTCACCACAAGCACGCTTTTTGATATGGCGTTCCATGATGGTTGATAACTCGTCGAGAACGCCCTTGACTTGTTTGCGTGACAGGCCGGTATTTTCGGAAATTTCTGCAATCGTTTGTGATTGAGTGTAGGGGTCTTGAATAACGCTGGGTTTTTTGGCCATGATTGCTCCTTGGTTTTCGATCAGGTCTGAAACAATACTAGCCGACAAATAATGCTTTGCAAGCAGCTTAGGTGTTATTTAGTCTATTTTTTTCGTGCTCAAATGAGATTGATTGAGTGTTGAAATTGTGAGTCATAAGTAAACCTATGTGTCATAAAGTGAATTTGTCAATTTTGAAAAAAGACAATGTCTAGCCTTTGGGGGCTATCATTTGCTGTCGGCGAACTATTGACTGAAAATCACGCGTATAGCTAAGTCCAGTGTAAAAGCTCAGGGGGGATTTATTTGCCGAATTAGCGGGATGACATATTTTTAATGAGTGGTGGTCTAACCCAACAATGGGTTTCAGAGCTAACTCGAAATTCAAGTTAATTCAAAGCTTGAGCATGAGGGGGGTGAAGGTAATGGCCTCTTAAATTGTAACAATCAGTTAATTCTGACGAATATTTTGGGTGCTATTAAGCATGCGAGTTTGATCTATTCGTGCTGATTAGATAGTAAAGCCAACTAAGGGAAAAACACAACTGTAAGGAAAGTCATACGCAATTTGTTAATTACCTTTTTCAGAAATTCGCAACGTTAGTGTTTATACTAGCGCAATGTGATTCTTGCTTAGAAAAATAAGGCGTTTGAGCATAGAAAAAACGCTCCTTTTTGAGGAGCGTCAAAAAAGTTAGGACATCCTTGTCCTAGTGCAGCCTGATGACATCCTTGCCGTCGTCTGCGGGTTGCTCATCCTGAGCAACATCTTCCATGATCGTAATGTCAACCCGCCGATTCATCATGCGGTTGAGATCGTTATCATTGGGCATTATTGGGCGAGTGTCGCCATATCCCTGCGCAATCACTCGTTCCGAACTGAGTTCAGAATTTTTCAATAGGGAGTGAATCACTGAAACAGCGCGCGCTGCCGACAATTCCCAGTTTGAGCGAAAGCGTTCGGTATGAATGGGTTTGTCATCCGTATGCCCGGATACTAAAATCAGGCCTGTGGATGCTTGTAATATATCAACGACTTTTTTTACAATCGGGGAAAATTCATCGCGTAATACATCGCTGCCAGAGGCAAATGCTACCCGTTCTGGAAAACGTAATACAATTTGATTTCCGTTCTTATGTATTTGCACCAAGCCATGTTGTTGTTCCGATTTTAGTAATTCTTTCAGTTGACTGAAAAGTTCAGATTCAGACTCGGTAATTTCTATATCGGTTTTACCGTCTCGTTTGATTTCAGTTTTGTTATCTTCTTGGGCCATTTGTTGCTGCACGCCAAACACACCTTGCATGGCTTCGGATACGGCTTTGTATTTTTGCAAATTTAGACTGGAAAACGAATGCATGACGATAAAGAATGTTAATAACAAGGCCATCATGTCGGCAAACGTGATGACCCAGGCTGCTTGATTACTGCGTTTATGTTCGAATCGATTGTAGGGGAAGTCGGTATCTAACATTTGATTTACTTATCGTTGACCACTTGTTTATAGGTTTTGCGAACCACAATGTCGCCGCCGAGTTCACGTAGGCGATCGGGTAAGTGACTCATGAGTAACTCTTCCATGAGTTTGGGGTTTCGTTGCTCCAAAATATTCAGAATGCTTTCAATGATCAAAGCCTTATTCTGATATTCGTTTTGTGCGCGCATTTGTAATTTATCAGCAATAGGAATGGCAAATAAATGGGCTATCAGTGAACCGTATAAAGTTGTTAACAAGGCCACGGCCATGCCCATAGTCAAGCTTTCTGGGTCTTGCATATTCGATAACATTTGCACCAATCCCACCAAGGTGCCAATCATGCCAAATGCTGGGGCCGAGTCACCAATAGCACGAAAAAAGCGTTCGCTGAGCTGATGAGTCTCGATCGATGAATTCATATCTTTGGTTAGTACTTGGCGGATAAAAGTCGCATCATGGCCGTCAGCAATCATTTGTGCGCCTTTATGGAAAAAGCTATTTCGCACAGGTGCATCTTCCAATGCCAAACGTCCGCGTTTTCGCACCAGCGCAGCAAGATAAGTTGCTGTATTGATAATGTCGCGTGGACCATCTAGATCGGATGAAAATGCGGCTTTTAATCCATCGGCAATGCAATTAAAAAACGAACTTAGCGGAAATTTAATAAATAATGCGGCTAGGGTCCCGCCGACAACAATTGAAATGCCGGGGCCGTTAACAAATGTGCTGAGCTCGGAAGCGGAACTAATCGCATAAATAATAATGCTGACACCGGCAATGAGTCCAATGGGGGTGGCAATATCAATAACTTTAGTGTTGCGCATAACAAATTCCTTAAGTGATGTGACGAGTGAGCATCAATTATGCCACTACCTATATTTCATAGACTTAGCTGAAAGCTGCGATGTTTCATAGGCAAGAACTTGCCTCTTGTTTGCCACTTGCAATGGGTGAAGATGTTATACTCGGCAAAAAGAGTTTTCGGAGAATAAATCCTGGTGGATGCGGTTACAGAAAAATTAGCTGAAATTAAATTAGACCAATTGCGCGGTGTGGGGCCTAAAGTATTGGAAAAACTCTCGCGCTTGCATTTATTGTCAGTGCAGGATTTATTATTCCACTTGCCGCTGCGCTACCAGGATCGAACCCGCATCGTACCGATTGGTCAGTTACGACCAGGGCAGGAAGTCGTGGTGAGTGGCCAAGTATTATTGGCGCAAATTCGTTACGGGAAACGTCGTTCGCTATTGGTGCGCATTGGTGATGATACTGGGATGTTAACCCTACGCTTTTTTTATTTTTCCAAAGCGCTACAAAATAATTTTGAGAGTGGTGAGCAGGTTTGGTGTTTTGGCGAAGTTAGACGCGGTCCAGATACATTGGAAATTGTACATCCAGAATTTAAGCTAGTGAATCCACAGATGCCCCATACAATGGATACGAGTCTAACGCCTGTGTATCCCGCCACGGATGGACTACAACAAACCATGTTACGCAATCTGACTGACCAGGCTTTAGTGTTGTTAGCGCAAAATGCCTCGTTGAACGATTATTTGCCGCAGGAATTATTACCACAAAAGCACTGGCCAAGTTTGAAGTCGGCCTTGCAGACCTTGCATCGACCTGCACCTGATATTAATACACATGTTATTCGCACGGGGCGGCATCCAGCGCAACAGCGTTTAGCATTTGAAGAACTACTGGCGCATCATTTGAGTTTGCGTGCCTTACGCCAAAAAGCACAAACACACCACGCACCAGTGCTTGATCAGGGGTACGAATTGTGGCAGCGTTTACTAGCTCAACTAGCCTTTACACCGACAAACGCACAAGCAAGAGTCATTGAGGAAATTCGCCAGGATTTAAAACAAAATATTCCCATGCTACGTTTGGTTCAAGGCGATGTGGGGAGTGGTAAGACCCTGGTTGCTGCCGCAGCTGTGATCGAAGCCGTAGCCAGTGCTAAACAAGTTGCGGTAATGGCGCCCACGGATTTATTGTCCGAACAGCATTTTCAAAGTTTCAGTCGTTGGTTAGTGCCGTTGGATATACCGGTTTACTGGTTAACCGGAAACTTGAAAGCCAAAGCCAAACAGCAAAGTTTGCAAGCGATTGCCAATGGTGAGGCTAAAGTGATTATAGGAACTCATGCCTTGTTTCAAAATGATGTGGAGTTTAACGATTTAGCATTAATCATTATTGATGAGCAGCATCGCTTTGGTGTGGATCAACGCTTAGCGCTTCGCGAGAAAGGCCGTTATGAAAAAATGTTACCACATCAACTGAGTATGACGGCCACACCGATTCCGCGCACGCTGGCCATGACGGCTTATGCGGATTTGTCTGTGTCGACAATCGATGAGTTGCCCGCAGGTCGTCAGGAAATTGAAACAGTGGCAATTGCTCAGAGTCGTCGACCTGACGTGATGCAGCGTTTAAGTGCTGCATGTGATCAAGGTCGGCAAGTTTACTGGGTGTGTCCGTTGATCGAAGAATCAGATCTAATTGAATGTCAGGCGGCGGAAATCAGTTTTGCCCAATTACGCGAAGCATTGCCGCAGGTGAAAATTGGATTAGTGCACGGGCGCATGAAATCTCAAGAAAAAGAATATGCCATGACGGCGTTCAAACAAGGTAAGTTGCAAATACTCGTTGCAACAACCGTGATTGAAGTCGGTGTGGATGTGCCAAACGCAAGTTTAATGGTGATTGAAAACGCTGAACGATTAGGCTTGGCGCAATTACATCAATTACGCGGACGTGTAGGTCGAGGTGCGATTAAATCCAGTTGCTTATTATTATACAAACCGCCGTTGTCGCAAACGGCCAAACAACGCTTAGCCTGTATGCGTGAAACCAATGACGGATTTGTAATTGCACAACGGGATTTGGAATTACGGGGGCCAGGGGAGTTGTTAGGCACACGGCAAACCGGTTTGGCACAAATGCGTGTGGCTGACATTGAGCGTGATTATGAGCTTTTACCGCAAGTAGTGGATGTCGCCGAACAATTAATTGAACACTACCCAAAACGTATGCAAGCGCTAATCGATCGCTGGTTGCCGCAAGGTGATCGTTATGCGGAAGCGTAAATAAAGATTAAAGCTCGGAGTTAAGATCGCGTTCATGTTGCAGAAAATTTTCAATCAAAGCGATTGAGGTTTTGCAATTTTCATCCGGGAAAAAGAAAAAATTATTAATATACTGAATATAGTCGCCGTTGTTTAGATGTTGTGTGTCTTGGAATTTTTCCACATCATACTGCTGAATCGAGTGAATGCTGACAGTTTCAGGATTAAGATAAAATCCTTGGTACCCAAGTTCTTTAACATAATTAAAAATTTCAGTAATCGCTTGTTGATGATGTCGCTGTTCGATTTCGATTAATAGGCTTGGTCGGAATTGTTTGATGCTGTTGACACCACCCTGAAGTACACTTAACTCGTGCCCCTCCACATCAATTTTAATAAAGTCTATATGGCCGATTTTGTGTTGAGTAATAAACTCATCGAGGGTGATTTTATGAATTTTAAAGTTGCGCTGGCCGGTTTGATTTTTCTCTTTAAAACCTGTTTCTAGGGTCGCGCGGGACTTATATGATTTACCCTTGATTTTTGGGACGCGAATAAGCGCACTTCCATTTTCATTGGATAAGGCAAAAGGAAATGCATGACTGAATGGAAATCGGCGTTTGATAAGTTTTTGCAATTTCGGTAAAGGTTCAAACAAATAAAGATTATTTGATCCAACGATAGGTTCAAGTACGGCGCTGTAAAACCCTGTATGTGCGCCAATATCAAAAACCGTCTGTCCTGCGCTAAGTATATGAGCGCAAATGCGAACTTCGGGTTCAAAGCGCATGTCTGAGGAGATGGCTTGTTGAGATACTTGTTTACAAATTTGCGATTTACTTTGAGCGTGTTTACTAAAAAAAAGGTAGCGCTTGGTGTTAATCCAGTGATTGAGTGTTGTCATGCGTAATCCAGCTAATAGGCGTTTAGTTTGGTATAGCACAAAGTAAATGATTCAGACAGCTTAGGAAGAGGATTCTTCATGCATCCAATAGCGAGCTGTGATTAAATTACGCCTTTGTAAGCGTGATTAGGAATAGTACTTGAGCAAACAAATCTCATGGCATCCAGCCAAGCCGTGGTTTATCAATCGAGCCCCTGCCCATTTTCGTCCCTGGTTAAGTGATGCTGGATCGCTGACACAGCGGCTAATTCAGGCCAGTGCAAACCGCTTTCGTGTTCAAGTGCTGGAACAATCGTGGGGAAAAGCGAGTTTGGATGAATTGCAGGTATTACAGCTTAAGGACGCCAGTCAGGCTTATATTCGCCATGTGCATTTAATTTGCGCCGATGAGACTTGGGTTTTTGCAAGAACCGTTATTCCTCGTGATTCTTTGCAAGGACGCTTATCCATACTCCAGCATTTGGGAAGCAAGCCTCTGGGGCAATTATTGTTTTCTTCGCCAGGTTTGCGTCGAGTTGGGCGTGAAGTCGCCTGTATTAAACCTTCCCATCCCCTATATAATAGAGCTACTCAAGACTTAAGCGTGAAGCCTCATGAGCTATGGGGGCGGCGTTCCCTGTTTGTGCTCTACGCGAAACCACTGCTAGTCAATGAAATATTTTTACCGGCAACTGCGTGCTTTAAGGCCCGTATTCGAAACTGGAGTAAGTGATCACTATGAGTCAAGCCGTTATGACACTAAGTCAACGACTGGTGCAATATGGATTGTTAGTGCGTCTTAACAAGCCCATTGGAATACTTTTATTATTATGGCCCACGCTTTGGGCTTTATGGTTGTCGAGCGAAGGTCAGCCCGATCCTTTGGTTTTATTTGTATTCATTAGTGGCGTGGTGCTGATGAGATCGGCCGGATGCGCGATTAATGATTTTGCTGATCGTGATTTTGATGCTCATGTAAAACGCACCCAGCTACGACCATTAGCGCAAGGACGCATATCACATAAAGAAGCCGTCATGGTTTTTGTGGTTTTGAGCTTGATTGCCTTTGTTTTGGTTTGTTTGATGAATGCTCTTACCATTGCTTTATCTTTTGGAGGGGCGGTACTGGCTGCGAGCTATCCCTTCATGAAACGTTATACCCATTTGCCACAAATGGTTTTAGGTGTGGCTTTTGGCTGGGGTGTGCCTATGGTTTATGCGGCACAAACCGGAAGTGTGCCAATAATTGCGTGGATATTGTTTGCCTTGACCGTGCTCTGGACCGTGGCCTACGACACGCAATATGCCATGGTCGATCGGGACGATGATGTGAAAATCGGTATTAAATCGACCGCGATTCTGTTTGATCGCTATGATCGTCTAATCATTGGCTTACTGCATTTTAGTGTTATCCTCGGCTTTTTGCTGATTGGTTGGCGTTATCAGCTAAGCATGCCATATTTTATCGGAGTTATTGTGGCGACGGGATTTGCTATTTATCAGCAATTTTTAATACGTCATCGCCAGCCATCATCCTGTTTTAAAGCCTTTTTGAATAATAATTGGTTTGGTTTGGCGATTTTCGCCGGTATTGTAAGTCATTATCTTTGGATCGCGTAATCATGCCTTTTGGAATTATCGAGTTTGGTGTCATCATCGTTGGTTTTGCTCTTTTGGTTTGGGGCGCGGATCGGTTTGTGATGGGCGCGGCAGGGACTGCACAAACCTTGGGTGTATCCACATTAATCATTGGTTTGGTCGTCGTTGGATTTGGTACATCTGCTCCAGAGATGTTAGTTGGAGCAATCGCGGCCTTTGAGGGAAATCCAGGTATAGCAGTAGGAAATGCCATTGGCTCCAACATAACAAATATCGGCCTGGTAATCGGTGTTACCGCTTTAATCGTACCGCTTGCGGTTAATTCAGATGTACTAAAACGCGAATTCCCCATGTTAATTGTTATCATGGGCTTGGCATTGCTGTTATTTCTCGATGGTGAACTCAGTCGCCTCGACGGGATTCTATTGCTTCTCGGTTTGTTTTTATTTATTGCCATCATGGTAAGAATCGCCATGCGCGGACGTAAAGAGCACGATCCAATGACAGCGGAATTTGAAGCTGAAATACCACATGATATACCACTACATAAGTCTTTATTGTGGTTATTGTTTGGTTTGATTATTTTACTGGTTGCCGCACGTATGGTGGTATGGGGGGCAGTGGAGATTGCTCAGCATTTTGGTGTGAGTGATTTAGTGATTGGATTGACAATTGTAGCGATCGGTACCAGTCTGCCTGAGCTCGCTGCCTCGATCATGAGTGCCCGTAAAGGTGAGCACGATATCGCTATTGGTAATGCGATTGGTTCGAATATGTTTAATATGTTAGGCGTCATGGGCATTCCTGCGGTGATCCAGCCATTTAGTTTTGAGTCCAGTGTTTTGACCCGGGATTTTCCAGCCATGTTTTTACTTACTATTTTGTTATTTTTCATGGCGCGCAAGTTCAACGGTGGTGGCGGTGAGGTAACTCGCGCCGAAGGTATAGGGTTGTTGGTCTGTTATTTCGCCTATATGGGTGTATTGTTTTTTATGTCGTGAGAGTGAAATTATGCAAGAAGAATTTAGCGTGCAAAATGTGAAATGTGGTGGCTGTGTCGCCAATATTGAAAACGGATTAAAAACTGCAAACGGCGTCACAAGTGTTAATGTCACTATCGACGGAGGTCTGGTCGAGGTTGAAGGTGAAGATTTAAATCGAGCAGACTTGAGCGCCAAACTTACTGAACTGGGTTATCCTGAAAAATAAATATGAATTCTGGCAGTGAGCAAAAACCAAAGCGTGCCTTGGCTGATATGGGCCGGGCCGTTATAGAAATCGAAACTCAGGCAGTGCAAGCTCTAGTCGAGCGCATTGATGATACATTCGTGCAAGCTTGTGAGTTCATGCTTGCTTGCGAAGGTCGCGTGGTGGTTTTAGGCATGGGTAAATCAGGCCATGTAGGCGGTAAAATAGCGGCTACTTTAGCTAGCACAGGTACGCCTGCATTTTTTGTCCATCCGGCGGAAGCCAGTCATGGTGACCTTGGCATGATTACCGCGAAAGATGTGGTCTTAGCGATATCCAACTCCGGTGAAACTCACGAATTACTCACGATTTTGCCGATAATTAAGCGCGAAGGTGTGCCGCTAATTGCGATGACTGGGCGCACTGAATCAACCTTAGCGCAGGCAGCAGATGCGCATATTGATGTGTCTGTGGCTCAAGAAGCTTGTCCTTTAGGTTTGGCGCCGACAGCGAGTACGACTGCAACCCTGGTGATGGGTGATGCTTTGGCAGTGGCATTATTGGAGCAACGTGGATTTACTAAAGAGGATTTTGCCCGCTCTCATCCCGGTGGGGCATTAGGTCGGCGTTTATTATTATTTATTGAAGATGTTATGCAAGTCGGCGATGCTATTCCCATCGTTACAGAAAGTGCTAGTTTGGCTGATGCGATTATTGAAATTAGTAAAAAACGCTTGGGTTTTACTGCGGTCGTGAATGCGAATGCGCAGGTCGTTGGTGTTTTTACCGATGGTGATTTAAGACGTCACCTTGATCATACAGTGAATATGCAGCAAACAGGTATTACTGAGGTCATGACCCGACAGTTCAGTAGTATTCAACCCCAAGCATTAGCCGCCGAAGCTTTGCATATTATGCAAGCTAAAAAGATTCACGCCATGCCAGTAATCAATGAACAACAACAATTAGTTGGTGCGCTAAATATTCATGATTTATTACGCGAAGGAGTAGCCTAAGCCAGGCTAAGGTATTATGCAGGAGATTATTGCCAAAGCAGCAAGTATAAAATTGGTTATTTTTGACGTTGATGGAGTGTTAACCGATGGACGTTTATATGTAACCGAGGATGGTACTGAAATTAAGGCCTTTCATTCTCGCGATGGTCATGGTTTGAAAATGTTGCAAGCCAGTGGAGTTGAGATTGCGATTATTACTGGACGTACTTCAAAAATCGTCAGCCACCGCATGAACGAGCTCGGTATTGAACATGTTTATCAAGGTCAGCGCGATAAAGTACCAGCATTCGAGGAGTTAATCGACAAACTCAAAATTGCACCTAATCATGTGGCCTATGTAGGGGATGATGTCGTAGATTTACCAGTCATGACTCGTGTCGGCTTGGCTATCGCGACCCAGGATGCGCACGAGTTTGTGAAAAAACATGCTCATTGGCAAACGCCGAACCTTGGAGGGCGTGGAGCTGCACGCGATGTGTGTGAGCTTCTAATGGAAGCACGTGGCGTATTGCAAGCCACTTTGGAAAATTATTTAAGTTAAACGTGTTCACCTACCTACAAGAAAATTTTAATTTGCGTCCAGCTTTTGTGCTGGTATTTTTGTTCGCACTGGTCATTATTTTATGGTTACCAGATGCCGATAAAGAGTTACAGCGTAGTCAAGCATTAACTGGTGAGCAGCCAAAATATTACACTAAGGATTTTATGATCACTGACTATAATGCCAAGGGAGTCCCCGAGCGGTGGCTGCAGGGAGAGCGTTTATTGGTAGCAACAGAAGGTGAAGGTGATCTGACCCAACCCAGACTAAAAGTTCAAGCCGGTGCTAATGGTCAAAGTTTATGGTTGATCAACGCTAGCCATGGCTTAGTGTTGCCTGATAACAAAATTAGTCTTGATGGTGATGTCAGGGTGAGTCGAAATGCTGGGCCAGATAGTGATGCCATGCGAATAGATACTGAATATTTATTAATTGATATGAGCCGGCAGCATGCAAGTTCGAATCAGGATGTGGTGGTACGCCATATAAGCGGCAAAATAAAAGCAAAAGGATTGGATATCGATATCCAAAAACAAGTGCTGGTATTACCAGCCCAAGTGCGTGGCGTTTATGAAGTTAATTAATGCGTTTCTTTTGTTTTTGCTAAGTTTGTTTGGATTAAGTGCTTGGGCATTAAGCAGTGACAAAAACCAGCCAATTCAAATCGAAGCCGATCAAGTTAAGATTGATGATCGTACTGGGTTAAGCACTTATCAAGGTAATGTGCGTCTAAATCAAGGTTCCATGTTGGTGCATGCAGAAAAAGTCATAGTGCATAGCGAAAATCGTAAATTGACTAAAGTTATTGCGGATGGTAACCCCGCGCGTTTTTCGCAGCGCCCTGATGGTGCGCTTAAAGATGTGGAAGCAACCGCGCAACACGTGGAATACGAGACTATTGGGGGAGTCCTGACCCTGAAAGAAAAAGCCAAATTTCAACAAGGTTCCAATTTTTTCCAAGGAAATTTAATCGTTTACGAAACTCACCTGGATGTTGTGAGGGCCAGCAAGTCGCCACAAGGCAAGGGGCGGGTACAAGTGGTGATCGAGCCACAAACGCTTGAGAATGCGAAACAATGAGCCAAGTTCTGGAAGCTGTGGCTTTGGCTAAATCCTATAAATCACGACAGGTGGTTAAAAACGTATCACTAAAGCTCAATTCTTCTGAGGTGGTTGGTCTATTAGGACCAAATGGCGCGGGCAAAACCACCAGTTTTTATATGATAGTTGGTTTGGTTCGCACTGATGGTGGGCAAATACTGTTGGATAAGCAAGACATAACAGGCTTGCCACTACATGCTCGGGCACAACAAGGCATCGGTTATCTTCCCCAAGAAGCATCGGTCTTCAGGAAGTTAAATGTGCGCGACAATATAATGGCGGTTTTGGAGCCTCGCAAGAACCTAAGTGCCGAGAAGAAAAGAGAAAAATGTGAGCAATTACTATCAGAACTCTCTGTTTCTCACCTTGAAGGGACGCTTGGAATGAGTCTTTCTGGCGGAGAAAGGCGGCGTGTGGAGATTGCTCGTGCTTTGGCGGCAGAACCAAAATTTATTCTCCTGGATGAACCGTTTGCTGGTGTAGATCCTATTTCGGTAATGGATATTCAGGCTATAATTCAACAGCTTAAGAGTATGGGTATTGGGGTGTTGATCACTGATCATAATGTCAGAGAGACTTTGGGAATATGTGACAGGGCTTATATTATAAATTCTGGCGAAGTAATTGCAGAGGGAAGTCCATCACACATTTTGGAAGATAATCTTGTAAAAGAAGTATATCTAGGCCATGATTTCCGGCTATAGAAGCAAGATCTTTGCCCAAGTTTTTTTTTGTGTTCTATAATCTTGATAATGTTTGAATTTCATTCAACAAAACGGTTATAAAAGCGAGGCATTGTGAAGCAGTCATTACAACTCCGTTTGGGTCAACATTTAACAATGACCCCTCAATTACAACAAGCTATCCGCTTGTTGCAACTCTCCACTATCGAACTACAAACAGAAATTCAGCAGGCATTGGAAAGCAATCCCATGTTGGAAATCGACGAAAATGAAGGAGAAAGCGGTAATACGGAGTCTCAGGCCGAAGCGAATTCTGAGTCGCAAATCGAAACCGAAAGCAATATGGATCCTGATGTGGATTTACGCAAGGAAGAAATGCCGCAGGATTTACCTGTGGACAGCTCCTGGGATGACACATATGACTTACAAACCTCTTATAACACCAGCACGAGCAACACTAATGGCGATGACTTCTCCGGTATGGAGTATGAGAATCGCAGCGGTACTGAGGAAGGTTTGCATGAACATTTAATGTGGCAAATGCGCTTAACCCCTTTTTCCGATACGGACATGGCGATTGCCACTGCCATTATTGATGCTATTGATGATGATGGATATTTAACCCAAAGTGTGGAAGAAATCTGGGAAGATCTCAAAAATGAATTAGAAATTGAAAGCGATGAGGTGGAAGCCGTATTGCATCGTGTGCAAAATTTTGATCCACCTGGCGTGGGTGCCAGAGGTTTGCAGGAAAATCTATTGATCCAATTAAAACAATTGGATGCGAGTTTGCCATGGTATGATCAAGCGCGTGAATTGGTCGAAAATTATTTTAGCCTTCTGGCTAATCGTGAATTTAATCAATTAATGCGCAAGCTAAAAGTTTCAGAGGATGGATTGCGTGACATTATAAAACTCATTCACACCTTAAACCCACGTCCAGGAAGTTTGATTAATTCCAATAAAACGGAATACATTATTCCAGATGTCTATGTGCGCAAGGAAAAAGGTGCTTGGGTGGTATCCTTAAACCCAGAATCTACGCCACGTCTGAGCATTAACTCGCTTTATGCTGGTTATATTCAACGCGCCAACAAAAGTGCTGATAATACCTATCTGCAAGGGCAGCTACAGGAGGCGCGCTGGTTAATCAAAAGTCTGCAAAGTCGTAACGAGACGCTGATGAAAGTGGCGACTTGTATTGTGGATCGGCAAAAAGCATTTTTAGAGCATGGTGAGGAAGCCATGAAAGCCTTGGTCTTGCATGATGTGGCCGAATCGGTCGGCATGCACGAGTCAACTATCTCTAGAATCACAAATAAGAAATATATGCATACCCCTCGCGGCATTTTTGAATTAAAATACTTCTTTTCCAGTCACGTGAGTACTGCAAGTGGTGGTGAGTGTTCTTCCACTGCAATTCGAGCGTTGATTAAGAAAATGGTGGCAAATGAGGACGCACGCAAGCCACTTAGTGATAGTAAAATTGCAAAAGTTTTGTCGGAGCAGGGAATTAATGTCGCTCGTCGTACGGTAGCCAAATACCGCGACGCCATGGCCATCCCCCCGTCTAATGAACGGAAGCGTATTGCATAATATTTCAATAGAAAGGGTTTTTACATGCAAATCGACCTAAGTGGTCATCATCTGGAGATCACAGATTCACTTCGCGACTACGTCAATGAAAAAATCGGACGATTAGAACATCATTTTGATCGTGTCATCGATACCCATGTCATCTTGAGTGTTGAAAAACAAATACAAAAAGCAGAGGCTACGGTACATGTGACTGGCAATAAATTGTTTGCTAGCGCCGAAAATGCAGATATGTATGCGGCAATTGATGCTTTAACCGATAAATTGGATAAGCAAATCATTAAGCATAAACAAAAATTGAAAGATCACCGCTCGTAAATCGAGAGTGTAAATACATAGTCGAACAACATAGAGCCAACAAGAAACCATGCAATTAGCTGAATTGATTGCGGCGGATCGTGTCGCTTGTGGTGTTGCTTCCGCCAGCAAAAAACGCGCGCTGGAAACTTTGAGTGAACTCATTGTCCAGCATGAGCCGGGTTTATCGCAAACGGAAGTATTCGAGAGTTTGATCGCCCGTGAGCGTTTGGGCAGTACAGGTCTAGGCCGAGGTATTGCAATCCCTCATGGGCGTTTAAAAGCCAGTGATAAAACACTCGCGGCATTTGTCCAGTTAGCCGAAGGTATAGATTTTGACGCACCCGATGGTGAGCCGGTGGATTTAATGTGTGCGCTTTTGGTTCCACCTGAATCCACTGATGAGCATTTAGCCGTGCTGGCGCAATTAACCGAAATGTTCCGTGACCCGGATTTACGCGAAAGTCTACGTCAGTGCAATACAGCTGATGAACTTTATCAGCGATTGATTGGTTGGGAACCAAGCTCTACTCAGTAGCATATGGTCACCATTAGTGATCTTATACGACCTTTAACTTCTCCACTTGCACTTGAACAATTGCAGCACGGGCTTGATATGTCACAACTTCAGCCTTTGGATGTTAATGCTTGTGCGAGCGATTGCCTATCGTTTCTTAGCGATTCACGAGCGACGCCAATTATTATTGCAGGAATCGAGCAGCAAAATATTTTTACTCAATGGAGCACACACCAGCAACAGGCCAAGTTAAATGGGGGAAAACTGCTGGTGCTTTGTGAGGCACAGACAATAGCTGAGCATCTTTTGCAAACCAATATCGCAGTATTGGCCAGCCCGTTGTCATCGGCTCAAGTATTCGATCGTTTTTTTAGTGAAGTGGTATATCAGTTGGCACCGATGCAGAACCATCATGCAGTGTTGCTCGTTGTACATGGCGTGGGTTTGCTGATTAAAGGGCCTGAGGGTGTTGGCAAAAGCTCACTCGCTTGGGAGCTATTGCAACGAGGACATCAATTGGTTGCCGACGACTTGGTTGAAGTTCAACGCATGGCTTCTGGTCGATTGCTGGGAAAGGCGGCCAAGAATGCAAAAGGTTTATTGCATTTGCAGGCGATGGGATTTATCGACGTAGAACGGCAACTAGGTGTTGCTAGTTGTTTGTTTCAGCACGAAATTCATGGCCAAATCATGCTGCACCCACGTAATAGTCATGGGCAACACCAAGAAATAAGGGTGCGTACTGATGAGCCTATTGAAATACAGCAGATCAAAATTCCTCAATGGATTTTGCAACGTGGCCATGGTAACCATTTGTGTAGCTTGGTAGAATCCTGCGCAAAGCAGATTTTGCTCGAACAAGCTGGTTGGACTATCGATTCGAGATTGCCACAACCATCGGCTAAGTAAACCTCAAGAGAGGTGATTTTGAAGCTCATTATTGTTAGTGGATTCTCAGGCTCGGGTAAAACCACCGTATTGCACGTATTGGAAGACCTGGGTTATTACTGTGTAGACAACTTACCCATCGGTTTATTGTCCAGTTTTGCTGGGCAAATGGTTGCAGCCGAAGGTGAATTTTATGATCGTACGGCGGTGGGTATTGATGCACGCAATCGCTCAAATGACTTGGCACGTTTCCCCGCCATCATAAACGGTCTGCGGGACGCCGGCATTGATATTGAGGTCATTTATGTGAATGCTGATGAGCATATACTCATAAAGCGTTTCAGTGAAACTCGACGTAAACACCCCTTAACTCGCGACGATATGTCCTTGGCAGAAGCAATTGCTTGGGAAAGGCAATTATTAGATCCGATTGCCCAGGAAGCAGATTTACGCATCGACACCAGCCATACGAATTTACACCAATTGCGTGACATGGTGCGGGCGCGAGTTGCAACCCACAAATCTCAAACCTTGTCCTTAATGTTTGTATCTTTTGGTTTTAAGCATGGCGTACCAGTGGATGCTGATATCGTTTTTGATGTGCGTTGCTTACCGAATCCCTATTGGGATACACGCTTACGGGAATTTAATGGGCGGGAACAGCCGGTTATCGAGTTTTTAGAAAAACAGGCAACGGTCAAAGAAATGTTTGATGATATTTCTGCTTATATTGAGCGTTGGTTACCGCGATTTCAGGCGGCTGATCGAACCTATTTAACTGTTGCTATTGGTTGTACTGGTGGGCACCATCGCTCGGTGTATTTGGTCGAACAACTCAATCAGGCGTTTCGCGAAAAATATGATGTTATTGCGCGTCACCGGGAACTTGGATGACGGTTGGAGTCTTAATTGTTACGCATCGGGATGTAGGCGATGCGCTTTTAAAAACAGCGGCTAATACACTCGGTTTCTGTCCTTTGGCAACCTCATTGTTAGGTGTCGAAGATGATAGTGAGCCCGACAAGCTGCATAGAAAAGCTTTGGGTTTACTTACCTTGCTTGATAGTGGTGAGGGAGTATTGGTTTTAACCGATATGTATGGTTCAACACCGTCTAATATTGCCTGCAAATTATTAAGCTCCGAACATCAGGTGCGTGTGATTTCTGGTTTGAATTTGCCTATGCTGATTCGTATTTTTAATTATTCAAATTTAACATTGGATGAAATTATGCATAAAGCATTAAGTGGTGGCCGTGAAGGTGTTATGGATTGCAGTGTTGAAGTTGACCGTCTCTAATCACTCATTGTTGCAAAAACAATAAATTAGGCTATGGTAAAATCCCAGGTAACGATTATAAACAAGCTCGGTTTGCATGCCCGTGCAGCAGCTAAGTTTGTTAATACCGCGAGCAAATTCAGTGCAGATGTGCAATTGACGCGCAATAATCGCACTGTTAATGGCAAAAGTATAATGGGGGTCATGCTGCTAGCTGCAAGTCAGGGCACTGAGTTGCAACTAGAAATTAGTGGCGAAGACGAGCAGGCTGCTTTGGCAGCAATTATTGCCTTAATTGAGAACCGGTTTGGTGAAGGTGAATAAGGATTGGTAACCCCCTATGCATACATCGGAAGAGCATCAAGTTCGACTCAGTCAATTAACCGAGTTGCTACATCAGGGCGATTTAAATGCCGTACGCCTGGTGTTTTCCGAATGTCATGCTGCTGAGATAGCGCACTTATTAGAATCACTTCCTCCCGATGAACGTCATTTAGCCTGGGAACTGGTTGATCACCATCTCGACGGCGATGTATTACTCCATGTAAACGACGAAGTGCGTAGCGGTTTGATCCGCAACATGGATCAACATGAATTAGTTGCGGCAACTGAAGGTTTGGATGCTGATGATCTTGCCGACATAATCCCTGATTTACCCGAAAATGTAATCGATGAAGTTTTAAAAGCGATGGACGAGCAGAATCGTCATCGCCTTGAGTCGATTTTAAAATTTCCGGAAGATACTGCGGGCGGTTTAATGAATGTCGATGCGATCACGGTTCGCCCAGAGGTGAGTCTGGAGGTGGTGCAACGCTATTTAAAAATTCACGAAACCATGCCGGAAATGACTGATAACCTCTATGTAGTTGACCGTGATGACCGCTATTTAGGTGCGTTGCCTTTAATCGATATTCTTGTTCGTGATGGTAAATTAAAAGTTGAAGAGGTTATGGATCCGTCCTATGTTTCTATTGATGTCACCATGCCTGCACATGACGTTGCGGTTTTATTCGAACGTCGAAATTTGATAACTGCGCCAGTGCTTGATGCGCAGCAACGTCTAATGGGACGGGTAACCATCGATGATGTGGTCGATGTCATCCGCGATGAGGCAGATCACTCGTTTATGAGTCGCGCTGGTTTGGACGAGGAAGACGATATGTTTGCGCCGGTTGTGCGCAGTACGCGGCGCCGTTCGGTTTGGTTGGGGATTAATCTTCTAACGGCATTATTGGCATCATGGGTCATTGGTTTATTTGATGCGACAATCGAGAAATTAGTCGCGCTGGCGGTGCTCATGCCCGTGGTTGCAAGTATGGGGGGGATTGCTGGTAGTCAAACCTTAACCATCGTTGTTCGAGGCATAGCCTTAGGCCAAGTAGTCGACAATAACGCCAAACAATTATTGCGTAAAGAACTCGCAGTCGGTGGCCTTAATGGTGTTATTTGGGCAGTAGTGATCGCTTTTGTTGCCTATTATTGGTTTGATAGCGTAACTTTGGGAGTGGTGATTGGCTTGGCGATACTTTTTAATCTCATCGTCGCCGCATTTGCTGGCGCAACCATTCCTTTGCTCTTGAGGCGTTTTGGTGCAGACCCTGCGTTAGCGGGCGGTGTGGTGCTGACGACTGTGACCGATGTGGTTGGCTTTTTTACTTTTTTGGGAATGGCAGCATTGTTCTTAGTTTAATCTAAACAAGAGGCATGCATGAAACGGACTTGGCTCGGACTATTATTAATTCTTTTTGTCGCACCTGTTGTTGCGGCAAACTATCCTGTCTATTTAAAACGCGTTTTTCATCATTTGAAATTTGAGCGTCCTGTTGGTTTGCTGCAACAGCAAGATGACAATCGTATTTGGTATGGACTGGAACAAGACGGACTGGTTAAACGTTTCTACAATAATAACTTAACAGTTGATAATTTTATTGATCTCAGAAAAAAAGTTGACCGTAAAGGCAGCGAAACCGGCTTGTTAGGCATGGCTTTCCACCCGCAGTTTTCAAATAATGGAAAAATTTATTTATCCTATAATGCAGTTGCAAATGGCGAAGTCGTCTCTATTGTTAGTCAAATCAAGTATGATCAAGCCAAAGACAGCGTGAATCTGGCAGCTGAAAAAATAATTTTACAAGTTGAACAGCCTTATCGTAATCATAATGGTGGGCAAATTGGATTTGGTAGCGATGGATTTTTGTATATAGCATTTGGTGATGGTGGTTGGGCGGGTGACCCGCAGGGTCATGGTCAAAATAAAAACACCTTGCTCGGCGCTTTATTACGTATTGATATTGATCATGGAGATCCCTATCAAATCCCAAGTGATAATCCCTTGGTTAAAGATAAATCTGGGCGTGGGGAAATTTATGCTTGGGGATTAAGAAATCCTTGGCGTTGGAGTTTCGACAAACAAACCGGCGAGTTATGGTTAGCAGACGTAGGGCAGGACCATTGGGAGGAGGTAAATATTATAAAAAAAGGCGGTAACTATGGTTGGAATATTATGGAAGGCAATCATTGTTACAAGTCGTCGAGAAAATGCGACCCCATGGATTTTGAAGCACCTGTTTGGGAATATTCACATGACCTGGGACAATCGATTACCGGTGGTTTTGTTTACCGGGGTGATCAATTGAAATTTCTACAAGGCCAATATATTTTTGGTGACTTTGTTTCTGGTCGCATTTGGGCTTTGGGAAATAAAAGTGGTCATTACCAGGTTAACTCAATTGCTAAACGCAAAGTCAGTGTGTCTACGTTTGCGCAAGATAATCAGGGAGAGTTGTATGCCGTGGATTATATGCGCGGATTTATTTACAAAATCAGTCCGGCTAGCGAGTAGTTGCTTTTTATCGCTGTTGATAATTTTTTCTGTGGATGCTGAAGTTGTTTGGATTGATGATTTTAATGCGCCTGATTTGTCATCACATTGGCAACATGAGAAATTCAAAAAGCAAACCGATTATTCAATAGTAACAATTGGTGATAATAAAGTACTACAAGCCAATAGTAATAATGCCGCTTCGGGTTTATATCTAAATAAAAAAGTCGACTTAAATAAAACACCCATTCTGAATTGGCGTTGGCGAATGCTCAAAGGTTTTGATAATCCAAATGAAACAACTAAAATAGGCGATGATTTTGTGGCACGTATTTATGTTGTGGTCGCCGGCGGGTGGTTTTTCTGGAAAACTCAAGCATTAAGTTATGTTTGGTCGCAACAACAGATGCCTGGAACGTATTGGTTTAGCCCGTATAGCAAACAAGCAGTATTATGGTCGGTTGAACGAGGTGCAAATACAGTAGGTGAATGGAAAACCGAAAAACAAAATGTGTTTGATGATTTCAGTAAAGCGTTTGCTGAAGAGCAAACATTTATTCACGTAGTCGCCATTATGAGTGATACGGATAACACCGGCAAAACGGCTGTGGTGCAAATTGACGATATTTATTTTTCGAGTGAGTGATGTTTTTTAGGACTTTGGTTTGATGATTTGATGCCAGTCTACGACATTCCATTCACCATTAAAGCGATAAATACGTTGCTTCTTATTTGGATAGTCGCCGACATCAAAGGGCAGGCGTTGGCCCATGACAAGACAAATTAAATCATCTTCGCCGTCGTTAATAATATTATGCGCTGCGGTACTTGCTGGAAATCCAAGGAAGTCGCCGGGATTTAAACGGAATTCTTCTTGATCGATGATTGCGGTAGCCTTACCTTGTAAAACATAAACACACTCCTCTTCGTGATGATGAATGTGATATTCAGTACTGTCTTTGCCGGGAGCCACTTGAATTAAGTGTACGCCAATATTCTTTAGGCCTACGGCATCGCCTAAGGACTTATTGATGCGCACAGCATTGGGATTTTGGAAATGAGTTTTTAGCTCACCTTGCATATCTTGAATTTGTGCGGCGGTGAGTAATAAGTCACGCGGATTCATGGTTTACCGGCTGATGATCTTTTTGGAAATACTCTTTTTTCAATTTAACAACAAGTCCTGTTAACAAAACTAAGCATAACAGATTTGGCAAGGCCATGAGAATGTTCATGCTGTCGGCAATATTCCAAACTAGATTTAGCGGAACGCCCGCACCCACAGCAACTAAGATAGCAAATACAATTCGATATATTACCACCGATTGCTCACCAAACAAAAACTGGGCTGAGCGATCACCGTAATACGACCAGGCAATGATAGTTGAAAAAGCAAACAAACTTAAACCAATGCCGACAACCATCGCACCTCCATCACCTAAAGCCTGGCTGAAGGCAAATGCAGTTAAAGAAGCACCGACCGCATCGTCAGGGTGTTGCGCATATGCGCCGGTGACAATAATCACTAGACCCGTCATCGTACAAATGATAATGGTGTCGATAAAAGGTTCCATCATGGCGACTAAACCCTCACGTACAGGTTCATTGGTTTTAGCTGCTGCATGGGCCATTGGAGAAGAACCTAATCCGGCTTCGTTGGAAAATAAACCGCGTGCTACCCCCATGCGAATCGCTTCGCCGATGGCTGCGCCACCAACAGCCCAAGGATTGAGGGCGTAATTAAAGACTATGAAAAACGCATTGGGAATTTTATCGATGTTGGAGAGTAGAACAATAAACGCTGCGGCGATATAAAGCACCGCCATAAACGGAACAATCGTCGACGCGACTTTGGCAATGCGTTTTACACCGCCGAGTATGACTAGCGCGACTAAGATAGCCATAATTAATCCAAATTCCCAGCGATAGGTTTTAACCTCCGGCCATAAATAAGACAAACCGTCGACGACCGAGTTAGCTTGTACCATATTGCCAATGCCAAATGAGGCTATTAGGGCGAAAAAAGCAAATAACATGGCCGTGCGTTTCATTTTCAGGCCGTGTAATAATGTGTACATAGGGCCACCGGCGACTTTGCCATCTGGCGATATTTCGCGAAACTTTAAAGCTAGGGTGCATTCGGCAAATTTGGTTGCCATGCCGAAAAAAGCAGTTACCCACATCCAAAACAATGCGCCGGGGCCACCGATGGCAATTGCAGTGGCGACACCAGCGATATTGCCGGTACCAACCGTTGCGGAAAGTGCGGTAGACAAGGCCTGGAAATGTGAAACCTCACCGGTTTCGTCTGCGCGCGTGTATTTTCCCTGGATGAGATGGATACTGTGACGGAATCCTTTAAACTGTACGAGTTCTAGGCGCAAGGTGAGATAGAATCCGACACCCAGTAGAACAATTAAAGTGATCGGGCTTCCCCATAAAAGGCCGGCTAAATCGCCACTAAGTTCCGTGAGTTTTTCCAAGGCAAATCTCCATTTGAATTGTTCAAACCATATGGTAAGACAATATAGCGTTTCAATCTAAGCTTAGTCTAGTTTAAAAAGCTCAAAAATCTAGTGTTTTTCAACGGGATAGCGCATTCGATTGAAAATTTACCGATATCAATTAACATTCTGTTGCTAAAGCCGTTTTGCTTTTGGCTCGCTAAACACTATAGGTTCGAGAGCATAGGTTTGATGATGAGTGCATTAGTCAAAATAAATGATGAATCTGCGCGTGGGGAGACTACTAATTCTCTGCATTTGAATTTGATTAGCGAACGTTTATCGGTACGTGAATTAATTCAGCGACGAGTCCAGCAAGAGGTTGAAAAATTCAATTTGCAACGTCCTATTTGTTTTAAAGCTTTGGTGCAACCTGAGGGAGCTCAAGAGCTTGAAAATGGCTTTCGTTTGCCGGAGCACCGTAGTCTGGATTGGAACGTGCAGGCTGAAGAGGCAATAAATGCATTCGAACGAAAAAGTTTTTTCGTGATGGTCGATGGCAAGGAGCTAAAGTCGCTTGACGAGCAAATCGTTCTGACCGATAAATCGTTAGTCAGTTTTATTAAATTAATGCCAGTGATTGCAGGATAGGTTCATTGGCTTACATTCACTGCTAAGAATCCATTCTTTTTCCCGCATAATTATTTTTCTCAAATCAGCGTTTAATAAACGCTGATTTTTGTTTTGCTGACAGTATTGGTGGCTTTCGGTAGAATACAGCTTATCTAATGTCATTATTTTGGAGATTCGTGTGAGTGAAAAAATGCATAGTCGTGAGCTAGGCTTGGTATTGGCGCAGCAGCTCTTGGGTGTTGATGATTTGCATTATGGCCTATGGGGTACCGATTTAGAGCTCACGCTTGCCAATGTCGCCGTGGCACAACAACGTTATACCGATTTAATTCTCGCGGATCTACCGACGATTGAAGGTTCACAAAGCATTAAGGTGATTGATATTGGTTGCGGTACCGGCCATATATTGGCGCAAATGTTAGATAAAGGATATGAGGTGGATGGCGTTATTCCTGCGTCTTACCTAGCTGATCAAGTTCAAGCGCGGGTCGATGCTAGGCCGGGTGCGCGTAGCCAGGTTTTCCGCACTACATTGCAGGATCTGCCTTTGCAGGCTTGCAATCAATCTTATGACGTAGCTTTGTTTAGTGAATCCTTCCAATACATGCCTATGCATGAATCATTTTCAAAATTAAAAAAATTACTAAAACCGGGTGGCCGAGTAATTATTTGTGATTTTTTTAGTACAAAAAACAAAGGCGACGGTGGTTTAGGCGATGGCAGTTTTGGTGGTGGACACCAATTGCATGATTTTTATAATTTGCTGGAAGACGATTCGTTTCGTTTGATTCAAGATCATGATATCACTGAGCTAGTTAGTCCGAATTTGGATTTAGTGAATGATGTGTTAATGCACAAGCTGGGTCCTGCGGGCGCGAGTATTGGTCGTTATGTGCGAGAAAATTACCCAAAAACTGCTTGGATTATTAGCAAAATTGCCGGTAAGAAATTCAAGCGCGCCAAATTTAAATATTTTTCTGGTTTGCGTACACGGGAGGTTTTTGAACGCTATAAAAATTATCGCCATATTATTCTAGAACTGAGTTCCAACTAGTTTTGCTTTTTTCTTGCAAAAATTTCCAATGGGATTAAGCTAATTCCATTGGAACGATGTGGTGTGAGTCATGAGCAATGAATTTCTGAAAGCTTTTCAAGGAAAATTCATCGGAATCTTGAGTTGGCAACAATGGGATGAGTTTCGTCAGCAGCTAATAAATACCGCCAGTGCTGATTGGTATATTCATCGGGTGGGGGAGCCCATACCGGAACACACCATCTCTGAAATTCAATTTATCCACTTTCTTGAGCAAATTGATCGCCTATTTCACGAGAAACATCAAGCGCGTGTGTTTGGTTTGGTGTATACGGATGACTTGCAGCAACCGACGTTAATAAAACTTTATCATCCAAAAAATTTAGGTGCGACATGCGGCTCAAGTGGATCGCGAGTATTACCAGGGTGGGTGTTAAGTCATCTCAAGCCTGTTGATTTGAGTGTGTTAGTTGTGGAGGAGAAACGAAAACCCTGGTGGAAGTTTTGGTGAAGCTGGTCTTACAGCAAGCACCTTAGGAGTGCAGATTCACGGCGCACTTCTAGCGTAAAGCAAAATACAATTTAAATGAAATAGCTTGTAATTTTATTAAGGCTCTCTTTTTTCAACAAATCAGCTGTTGTCTCCGGAGTGATTTCCAAAAAATCAAAAATAAAGGCCATCATAGAATACATCAGTGTGAAATTTCTAAACTGTTAATCCGTGAATGATGCGGAACACTAAGCGCTTTTTGCTTGCTCTTCGTTAACAATGGTTGTGGTCAAAGATGATTGCCCAGCACTATGAATTTGCACTAGCAATATTCGCAATTAAGTCCATAAAAAGGTGATGATGTTTTTTATTCGCGGTCATTGATCCTGGTGTTCAAGGTTTTTGAATGTGGCGTAATCTGTTTTATGGTGACGTTTAGTGATAAGACTATGCAATGAGAAACTAAAAACGATTTCGATCGTGTGCAAGCTCTAAATTTATGTTCGGCCCTTTGGGAACAATTCGCGTGGGATTAATTTTCTCATGACTAAAATAATAATGGCGCTTAATGTGATCAAAATATGTGGTTTTGCTTAAATCTAATTGTTGATAAAGATCTCGAGTGTAGTTCGATAGATTGTCAAAATCGGATATGCGTTGGCGATTGCATTTAAAGTGGCCGACGTAGACAGGATCAAAACGTAATAGCGTAGGGATCAAACGCAAATCAGCTTCAGTGATTTGTTCACCAACCAGATAACGCTGCTGGCTTAAATGGGTCTCGAGAAAATCCAGTGTATCGAATAGATGATCAAAAGCCTCGTCGTATGCTGCTTGTGTTGCCGCAAAGCCACAACGATAAACGCCATTATTCAGGCAATCATATATGCGTTGATTGATACTATCGATTTCCGCTCTCAAGTCCTGAGGATAATAATCATCGTTATTGCCTGTGAGTTCGTTAAACGCTGAATTTAACATGCGAATAATTTCTGAAGATTCATTGTTAACAATGGTTTCTTGTTGTTTGTCCCATAGTACGGGCACCGTTACAATGCCAGAGTAATTAGATTGAGCTTTGGTATAAATTTGATGCATGTAATCTAGGCCGTACAAGGTCTCACCAGTGCTGCCAGGAAATGCGGTATCAAAACTCCAACCGGCTTGCAACATGTCGGGTGAAACGACGGAAAAACTTATATGTGTTTCTAGTTGCTTTATTTGACGAAAAATTAAGGTGCGATGCGCCCATGGACAAGCATAAGAAACGTATAAGTGATATCGACCGGATTCTGCTTTGAATCCTGCATCACCACTAGGACCGGCAGCGCCGTCGCTAGTCACCCAATGCCGAAACTGGGAATCTCGGCGCACATAATGGCCGTCTTTGGTTTGGTTATCCAGCCATTCATCTTGCCGCAGTATGCCGTCGACCAATAAGCTCATTGAATTTCCTTTAAATTCACAAATTATGTTTATTCTATCGAACAAGCGGCTACTATTAAAACCATAAAATTTGAATCGAAGTGAACTAAATTTTGATTGTTTATTAAAAACAATGATTCTATTGTCTTTTGGCTTTAATGTTTTGGGTAATTGGCCATGCTTGGGGCATTTTTTTTGAAAAATTAGTTGTACGTACAACTAGTTCCTGGTATGGTATTATTCATGTTTGAACGATGTCTGTATTTTAATGCAAATGCCGCTGTACGAGAAATAAACCGGGTGTGGGACCGAGCCTACCAGGCTTTGGGTTTATCACCTGCACATGCCTATGTTTTGCGTTTATTGCTGGCTAAAGGTGGGATGCCACAGCGGGATATTGCCGCTGAGTTGAGTTTAAAAAAGTCAACAATTACTCGCTTTGTTGATGCGCTTAGCATGCAAGACTTGGTGAGGCGGGATTATGAGCAAACCAATGATCGGCGTGAACAAATAATAATGCCAACGGCAAAAGCAAAACATCTACACAAACAACTCGATCAGGTTGGTGAGCAATTATTTTTGCAAATGCAAAAGACAATTGGAGCTCGTGAAATAGCAGCATTAGTGAGTGCTTTACGTGAAGTGAAAAATAAGTTTGAGTAATTATTTGTGTAATAGTTGTATATACAACTATCACTAAAAGAGTGGGAGTTAATAGTGATGAGTGACTTAGTGATAAATGGACATCAACAATTGACGAATCAAACAAGTGCGTTATTTGCTTTGAATCAATTCTATCATGCATTTAATCAGCGAAATTTGATGGCAGTGAAACAGAATTGGTGGCATAGCGATAATGCTATAATGTCAAATCCCTTGGGCGGGATTAAACGTGGTTGGAATCAGATCGAAGACGTCTATGATCGATTGTTTCATGGGCATGCCAAGGTGTTTGTGGAATTTCATGACTTCAACTATTCTGAAACTGAAACATGTGCTGTATTTATCGGGCGGGAACGTGGATGGGTGCGCAGTGGCGATGTGCAGTTGGATTTGGCCATTCGCACCAGTCGAGTTTTTTTTAAAATAGAATCACAGTGGCGACAAGTTCATCATCATGGTTCTATTGATAACGCAGAACTACTCGCCAATTATCAGAAATTTGTTGTTCGATGAATATAAATGGCATAAGTTAAAGGCCTTGGATAAAAAATGCTTTGAATCTATAATCGAGATTCATTTTTATAGATTATTAAAGACAAAAAGGGATTTTATGAAGTCAATACCCGCACTAACTTGTATGATGGTTTTATTGTTATCCCCTATTTATAGTTTTGCTGCAAAAGTAGATCGCGAGGATAATCATTTTTTCGCCCATGCATTTTGGGCGCCGGTGCAAATGCCATTCCCAATGGCCTGGGGAGCGGAGTTTGGCGCGAATCTGAATAATAAATGGACCTTGGCTTTGGATTATACTAGTTCTGCAAAAGAACTTGGACTATTTGGTTTTCAGCTTGGCTCCATAGACGAAAAGACCTATGCAATTCAATTGCGTCGTTTTATTGGTAATAGTTTCAATTTCAAATTTGCGCTAGGTCAGCGAACACTCGAAACAACATTACCTAAAGATTGGTTGGATTTAGCATTAAAAGACTATACTTTATTAGCGAGTAAAATACAGTCGAACTTCATCCGGGTTGGTCTGAGCAATCAATGGGTGGTCTTGGGAAACAAACCACTCGTGGTGGATTGGATTAGCTTGAATATTCCATTCAGTGGAGAAGTATTAACAAGCGTTGATCAATTTGCCAATTCCCCTGCCAACGCAAAACGAATTCGTAATGCAGAAGGCGTATTAAAATATTATCCATCGGGTGCTATTGTGAAAGTAGGCTTTGGTTTGATGTTCTAATACTAACGTTCGTATTAGATCTGGATTATGTGGAAGTTTATGGTAGCACTATACTCACACGAGTTCCTGCATCTGTAGAACTCGTGATGGTCAACTTGCCTTGGTGTTGCTCTATAATCAGTTTGCATAAATACAAACCTAAGCCATAACCACCGGTTTGCCGTTGTCGTGATGGATCGACTCGATAAAATGGTTCGGTGATGAGCGGAAGATGGCTTGCTTCAATTACGTTCCCGTAATTGATCACTTCAATTCTAATTATGTCATTACATTCAAGTGTCACTTCTGGTGCTTGTTGCTGACTGTATTTGATGGCATTATCAATAATATTTCGGATGGCTAGTGTGATACGCATTTTGTCTAGTTGGCTAATGCACGGGCTTATGGGTAATGTAAGCTTAATATTGTGTTGACGAAAATCCTCTCCAATAATTTGCTTCAATAGCTGACTTAAATTGGTTTCAGTTCTAGTAAGTGCGCTGTGATTCTTCAATCGCTCCGATTCTAGAATATCAGTTATTAGTTTTTCCATGTCGAGTAATTCAGTGCGAATCATATCCAGTTGTTTAGGGTCGTTTTCTATTTCAAGTATGACTTTAATGCGGGTGAGTGGTGTGCGTAATTCGTGGCTCACAGCAAGCAGCAATTCGCGCTTTGCATCAAGTAATCTTTCTAGCTCGTCTGCCATGGTATTGATGTGTTGGGCTAATTCACCTAGTTCATCCTTACGTTTGACGTCTATGCGATGGCTTAAAACACCTTGCTCGATTTGTTTGATGCCATATTTTATTGTATCGATGGGTTTGAATAGTCGACGTGTGGCATGATAAAAGAAAAACAAAATACCCAATAAGATTAAAAAAGGCGCAAAGCCGTTCTTTTTTTGGGAAAACTGTTGATGGGGAATTAGAAACTCATATATGCTATTTTCGGTTTGAACTTTAGCGAAACTTTGCTCATGTGTATGGCCGATAAAATAGTTTCGGCCCTTAACTTGATAGTGACGCAAAATCTTAGCGTTGATGCTCGGCTGCGAAATACTACTGCTTGAGCTCCAGTTTAAATAGTTGCTGGTGATTTTTATTTGTATATGGAGTTTTGTCGCCAATGTTTGTGCATGTTCGATGTTTGCTGGCTCGCCAATATCGGCGACTAGATAATCCAAATATTGTTGGAGGTGGGGCTCGACTATGGTTTCTACTTCACTGCGAAAACCGCTGCGAAACAATAACATAAGCAATGCCACGAATAAGAATGACATGGCTAAATATAACCAAAACAAACGTCCGGCGAGTGTGTGACGTGCATGACGGTGCAGCCAGTTCATTGGGATTTGCCTGCAAAGCAGTAACCTTGACCACGAACGGTTTTGATAAATTGGCTGGGTTTAAGTTTTTGCCGCAAACGACTAATTAAAATGTCAATGGAACGCGAAAAAATTTCTACATCAATGCCTTTGAGCGCATTCAGAATTTCATCACGACTAAAAATTTTTCCAGGTTGTTTGACGAGGAGCTGTAATAGCTGATATTCCATGGAGCTTAGCTCAATAATGTGTCCGCCCAATTGAACCTCGCGCCGACTCATATCAATTTCTAAATCATCAAATTTCAAAATATCCTGGTGATGACTTGAGCCCTGTGTTCGCTTAAGAATATTGTGAATGCGAGCAGTAAGTTCTCTTGGTTCAAACGGTTTCGCTAGATAATCGTCTGCACCAATCTCCAGACCGACAACTCGGTCCATGACGTCGCCACGAGCAGTGAGCATAATGATAGGTATTGCACTGAAATGGCGAATACGTTTGCATGTTTCAAAGCCGTCGAACTCGGGTAACATAATATCGAGTATAATAATGTCATAATGATTTTGCTTGATTTGCTTAATTCCCTGCATGGGATGGGTGCAAGCGCTAAGCTGAATATCGTAGCTAGTGAAATACTGTGTGAGTAAACTCGCTAGTCTTTCATCGTCGTCGATTAATAAAGCTTGGATCATTTTACATCCTAGTGTGTATTACTTGTTGAGCATAGCAGAAAAGTAGCGGGAGCCAAAAGTGGCTACCGCTGTAATTGCAATTATTCGTGATGACGATGATGACGTGCCATTTTTTCCTGTAGATGCTCACGTAGTTTGGCTTGTTGTTCACCATCTAAACTATCATAAAATTGAGCAAACGAGGCAATCACTTGTGGCGCTTTATTTTCGATCTCGCGAGTATGTGATTGTATCAGCGTAACCAGGCTAGCTTGGTCGAGACGTTCAGATGCAAAGGCCTGTTTTACTGTTTCCATAGCCTCTTGTTTTTTCGCTTTGTGGTCCGCAAATGAATTCAGTAGTGTTTGCCCAAATGCTTCAAGATTCACGACTTGGTTGGAATTTAAATCAAGTTTTTTGCTGGCCTTTTTGACCATGTAGTCCATGTGTTTCTGTGGATCTTTGTGGCCGTGACGTGAGCAACCGCTAAATAATGCCACCGCACTGATGAGGGCAATGACGCTGCTAATGATAAATAATGTTTTCATGTGTCGTCTCCTGTGTTGTATTCGACGATGAAATTATCGGCTAAACTCTAGGGAATAGCTTTTCAGCGGGGTATCGTTTTGTTTCGTTTTGTAACGGCAAAGTGAAAGGAATTTATGGTTGTTGGCTTTGACTATCGGCTATAATTCAAACTCAGAAATGCTTCAATATTATCATTTAACTCGATTCTCAAAAGAAAGCGCTTTTTATGCGATTTGCTTGGCTGTTTATAGTATTTACACTAGGTCTAGTTAGCGGTTGGCAAGCTCACCAATGGTGGGATAGTCCGCTAATGCGAAACGTCTCAAAGCCTGCGCCGACAATTGCACAACATCAGTCAGAAAGAACTGCACTCCACGAAAATTGGCTGGACAAGGCAAATTATGACGAATTCCTACGAGTATATGAGCTTGCCAAATTTTCTCAAAATAAGCAGCAGCAGCAAAATCTACATCAACAACTTTTAGCGTTTTTAAGTAAACCACAACCTGCGTTAAGTTTGTGGGACTTTTTTATGGACTATTTTGTGGTGGAGCCGGAAGACTGGTTGGCTTATGAAAAATATGCAGCGTTATTGAGTAGAGAAAGCCAAGTTCATGCAATTAAACTATTAATGTTAGGTCAGCATAAAATATTAGATAAGCACAACAAAAAGATAGCGGCTGAATATTTGCAAGAATCGATTGAGCGCTATGAGGCGGGTTTAAGCACCAATCAGCAACTACCGGAATTGATAGAATTGTACAACTTTCTCGCCGAAGCTGAGCCAAGCAATTATGCATATCAACTTAAGCTTGCAGGTTACTTGATGCAGTCAGGACAAACGCTTGAAGCGGAGCAAGTCATTAGTTTAATTAGTCCACATAGTAATGAATATGGTTCAGCCCAAACCTTGTTGCAAAAATTGAACACTTCACACGGCGAAAATTCGATAGCTGGCCAGCTACAGGTTCCTTTGCGTAAAATCGGTGAGCATTATTTGGTTTCGCTTAGTTTGGACGATGCTCACCCTCTCAATTTATTAATCGATACTGGGGCAAGCATGAGTGTAGTTCGTGATTCTGACTACTACGAGTTGAGCTTGGCGGGGGAGCCTGGTCAGCTTGTGACTGTGCAAACAGCCAATGGCCAAACTCAGGCTCAAAGTTACCGGCATCAGCAAGCGGCTATTGGTAGTGCATCAATCACCCCATTTGACGTATTGGTTCTGCCGCTAGAACCACAAGATCATTACCAAGGTTTGTTGGGCATGAATTTTCTTAAGCATTTTCGTTTTTCCATCGATCAGACACAAAAACAATTACTGTTAGTGCCACGAGAATAATAGTGTTCATGTTAAGCTGCACTAATGTTTAGCTATCTATTTTAATTTGCTGCACATTTTTTTTGCTGGACTCATGTCGTGGAATGATGATTGTTAAAACGCCTTTGTCCATTCTCGCCTTGATTTGATTAGCATCTGCATCATCGGGAATAGCTAATATACGCTGAAAACTTCCATAACGTCGTTCAATTCGATAAAAATGTTTGTTTTTATCTTCTTCTTCGTGTTGTTTGCTACCTTTAATAACAAGTACTCGATCCTGTAATTCAATTGAAATATCTTTTTGACTCAAGCCGGGCGCTTCCAGGGTGATTGAATATTGTTGCTTATCACTGGCGATATTCACTTCGGCACGAAACAAGGGTGAAAAGTTTTCATCTGAAAAACCGTTCCAAGCACCAAAACCTTGTCCTGATGATAATTTTTCAAATAGTTGATTAATGTCCTGATGTATTTGGCTTAGATAGTTAACACTTTGTTGAGATTGGGTTTTGTCTCCGTGTTTGACTGGAACGGTGACGCTTTTATTGCCCGGTGCTTCTTCGTGCTTAAACCAATTCCAGGGATTCAGTTTATGTAAGTCCATGTCGATCGCTCCTTTACTAAGGTAAATATGAAATAGACTTCAAGGCATATGTGATTAATTTGGGGCTGGTGACTTAAAATTACAATTCAATAAAATTTATCAACACCTGCTAGTGGGGTTTATGGTGCTTGCCGAGTATTCGCCGTGCATAACAATATTCACGGCGATAGCGATTGAACTTATGCCACGGGTTGGCGAATAATGGTTCTGAGTTTTTCTGGTGCGGTACGATTAAAATCGTTTAAATAAATCTCGTGATGTTTGTCACGTAATGCAAGGCCTTGTCCATGAATGAATTGATGTAAAGCCTGTATGGTGGGACCCTCTTCAGCAAACGGCCCTTGGTGTAAAACCTGTGCGCACTTACCTTCTTTGAATTTAATAAATTCGATTGTATCCAGTGGTAGCTCTGGTTTTTTTTGTTTGGCCTGCGTCAATGCTTGGTTAATAAGTTTTTTATTTATGAGCTCAGGTTGCATAATCATGATTTGCCATAGCCAGTCTTGTTTTTTCTCAACGGAAAATTGGCTCATGTCCTCGGCCCACCATAAACCCTGTAACGGCATGACGCCATAGTCTATCGCCAGTTCGCTTTTTTTAACCATGAATTTAAGCGTATAAGCCAATGTAAATAAGGCTTCGATGGCATGTTTGAAATTGTCATCACCTGGCGCGCCTGCACCTTGAACAGCAAGATAATTGAGTGCTGGAACTACCACCAGCTCAGGTTTGCCTTTTTTTGCACTGTACAAATTCTTAAATTCTTTTTTGTAATCAATTTTTTTCATGTTAACTCCTTAAAAAAACAAATTTTACAAAGGTGCAATAGGTAAACAAATATCCGTGCGCAATCGTCTATTTTTATCCGGTCCTAGCTGATATAAATATTCAAACGTTGGTGAATCGATTGCTTGAAATTCACTTTGCAACAGCCAGTGCTTATATAGATATTGATAAGCAGTGGGAACTAATGCTATATCTTCGTTAAACTGTAATATTGCATAATCGCCTGCAGGCAAATAATAATGTGCTATACCCGCGGGTGTGATCAGACAGGGGTCATCAATTACAATGCCTGCGAAATACCGGCATTGATGCGCTTGGGTAATGTCCGGATTATCAAATGCAATGCTTATATATTGCGTTTTGTCATTGAGCAAATGCTGTGACTCAGCCCAGGCTAGTATCTTCTGCCAGGCCTGAGCGATACTCTGCTCATCGTATCCCGAACGACTGCTTGCATACGCTATATGGAGTGCCTTGCGTTTTTGTTGATGAACGGGAAATTCCAAGTGTTGTGTTTCGTTTTTCATCATGAGTTGATTATCGACAAGTTGATTAATAAATACTTGTCCATTCTTGCTATTTTGTTTACGCCATTGAGAGGGATTGATACCAAAGTGTTTTTTGAAAGCATTGCAAAAACTGGAACTGGTTTGGAAGCCGGAGCGTAATGCAATATCAGTAATGCTGGGCTTGCGCTGGTAAAGCATTTGATTGGCGGCACGTTCCAAGCGTAGACGAGTGATCAAAGCATTGGGGGTTTCGCCGGTAAGCGCGTGGAACAAACGATGAAAATGATAAGGTGAGAAATAGGCAGTTTGTGCAATATGCTCTAAGTTGAGTGGATGTTCTAAGTGGTCATCGATATAACGTAGCACATGTTCAAGACGCTGTTCATATAGAATTTTGCTATTTTTTGCCATGATTCAATGTCGTTCTAGAAATAGTTAGCCGCAATAACGGTAGAGTGAATTCAGAATACATTCAAAGCGAATACTTTACACGACTAGATCACAGATTTCCTGTTTGAAATTATGGAAGCGCTCATGCGCTAGCGGGCTAGCCTATTCATGTCGATTACTTGTATTGAGACACTAGCAAGAAGCCAATAGTCCATTAAAAAAGCGGTGCTGAAACATGTGATTTTCTATATGCTGGTCTATTGGGGATGGTGTTGTTTAACATAAGTTGATATAAATCATTGCCAATTCTTCAGACACTCAATATCTACAAAAAAGCGATCGCTTATAATTGGTTTTTAACCAGTGGTTTGTTATGTCTGAAAACGTTTTTTAGATGCCAGGGCAAAACGACTTAAAATTATGCTTGGCATCAGCTACGATTTCTCCTAAATTAAATTCATCGCCGAACTGATTTCAGCTAAATATTCTCGCGTTAATATTTTACTTTCTTCCACGGCAGGTTGATCAAAAGGATCAATGCCTAGTAGCTCGGCAACGACCACGGTTTCCATTTCCAATAAAATAATTAACTCACCTAATGCATAAGCATCACGGTCAAGCAGTGCCAAGGTACGGTTGGGGCGACCTCGACGACTTAAGGTGGTGCGGGTCGCTTTAAGTTCAGCAACAAACAATTCACCAATCGTATGCCCCGCCAATGGTTTAATTGCAGGGATATCTTGGAAACGCATGGGAATGCGTCGACCCATAAAACGAAAACCAGGATTTGAAAGAAATGTTACCAGTTTGTCATCAGGGCCTTCGAGCAATAATTGTAATTGTGAATGTTGGTCGGTCACTCCATGGGCTTCGGTAGGCGTGAGACCACGATTTACACCTTGTGCATCGATTTTACCCAGGCTTTCTGCCCATAGTTGGCGAAACCAATTGACCACAAAACGCAAATTATCAGCGTAAGGCATTACGACACTAATCGTGCGATTGCGTTGTGCGTGTAAGTATTGTGCGGCACCATTATAAAACGCCGGATTTTGCAGAATATCGGCTTCAACACAACGCTCAGCCATAGCGCGTGCACCTTCCATAACGCCGTCAATATCAACTCCGGCGACATAGGCAGGTAATAAACCCACGACGGACAATACTGAAAAACGACCACCAATCGGTGGATGCTCGATTACTTCTATGCCCAGTTTCTGCGCTAATTCATATAAAGCGCCATCCTTGTTTTCCGTAATTATCAGGCAATGTTGCGCCGCATGTTCGGCTCCGAGTTGATGCTCCATGGTTGGCAATACGGTGAGAAATTGGCTAAGGGTTTCTGCGGTATTTCCTGATTTTGAGATGATGATGAGTTGTGTTACCGACCAATCAACATATTCGAGCTCAATTAGCGTGGAGGGATCAACATTATCGTAGAATTTAACATTATTAATTGGTTGCTCGTCTCCGAGTATTTCAACAAGCATTTCTCCACCGAGCGAGGAACCGCCAATGCCAAAAATAATAGTATTGCGAAAACTCTGCGCGATGATTTGACCACGATGTTTTATGGCATCCAAGTCGGTGGTGAGGGGTAAATTCAAAAAACGCGGTTGTTTGTCCTTGAGCCAATTTTGTGCTTGTTCAACTAATTTTTGTAGTTGAGGTGACAATGCCTCTAACTCGCTTTGGCTAATTCCGCCTTCGCCAATGGACTTGTCGAGTAAGTTTTCGCTATCAATGCTCAATCTTGAAAGGCTGGCCAAAATATTCTCCTATTGATGCCTGATACTAGGGTAATTGTTCTAAGGTATGCAAATACTAAGCTAACCATTAAAGAAAGCAAAGAATAATAAGGCTTTTAATAAACTAGCAATAGAAAAGCGCCAAAAGTACAGAGTGCCAGCCAACTAGGATTACCTATTTATTATAATAAATGAGTATGAATTTTGTACAAATCAAACAAAGGGAGTTAGGCTCGGAAACCCACGATTCCATCACTAATAATCTGATGGATGTTTAACTTTACATAATGCAAATAAAAAGGGTTGCATGCTGCAACCCTTGAGGTTTGGTACCGAGGGTCGGACTCGAACCGACACGGTATCACTACCATTGGATTTTGAATCCAACGCGTCTACCAGTTTCGCCACCCCGGCATAGGGGCGATAGTATAACCATGTCCAGGCTATCAGCCAAGTTTTTCTGGGGGAAAATAGGGCTTTGAGTGGCTCTTTTTAAGGGATTTATAATAAGAAAGGAATCCGTGTGCCTATTTGGCTAGCGCTTTACCGACAGTCTAATTGATCTTCGGTTGGAGATTTGCTGCGGCTTTCTTGCTTCTGCATACGCCCGCGTCCAGCCGAGACGCGGGTTCATGCTATAGATGTTTAACGTTCCAAATACTGCAATTTATCCGTCTTACCGTCCCATTCTTGAGCATCGGCAGGAGGATCTTTTTGTTCAGAAATAACAGGCCATTGGGTCGCCAATTCGGCGTTTAAAGCGATGAATTTTTCTTGTCCCTCTGGGACATCGTCTTCGGCGAAAATAGCATTGGCGGGGCATTCGGGTTCACACAACGTGCAATCGATGCACTCGTCGGGGTCGATGACCAAGAAATTTGGGCCTTCGTGAAAACAATCCACGGGGCATACTTCCACACAATCGGTGTATTTGCATTTAATGCAATTCTCGACCACCACATATGTCATCGGATTCTCCTTAAAATCATATCAATCTACGTCTATTGTAAAAGTTATTAGGTGTCTCGGCGAGTGTTAAGGCTTATTCTCGCAAGCTTTTAGTTGGTATAGCAACTCCAACGCCTGTTTTGGGCTTAATTCATCGGGATTGCATTGAGCTAACAAATCTAATGCCGGATTGGGTTTTTCTGCGGCATTAAATAGATCTAACTGGGCTTGTTGGGGCTCATTGACTTGTAAATGTTGGGTTTCTAGTTGTTGTAAATGTTGTTTTGCCCGCTGAATAACGCCATAGGGTACACCGGCGAGTCCAGCAACTTGCAGGCCGTAACTTTGGTTGGCTGGGCCGGGTTTTACGCTATGTAAGAATACAATATGGTCACCATGTTCGGCGGCACTCAGATGCACGTTATCTATTGTCGGAATTTGCTGCGGTAAGTGCGTAAGTTCGAAATAATGGGTGGCAAATAAGGTAAATGCGCCACTCACCACGGCGAGATGTTCTGCGCAGGCCCATGCCAAAGCTAGGCCGTCGAAGGTGCTGGTGCCACGACCTACCTCATCCATTAACACCAAACTTTCAGCGGTAGCGTTATGTAGAATATTCGCGGTTTCAGTCATTTCTACCATAAAGGTGGAACGTCCACTGGCTAAATCATCGGAGGCGCCAATGCGTGTGAAAATCCGGTCAATCGGTCCGATGGATAAAGCATCTGCGGGAACATAGCTGCCACAATAAGCGAGTAAAACAATGAGTGCGGTCTGGCGCATATAAGTGGATTTACCACCCATGTTGGGGCCGGTGATTAACAACATGCGATGTTGATCTTGCATATACAAATCATTGGCGACAAACGGGTCATCTAATACTTGTTCCACCACCAAATGACGTCCACCTTTGATTTGTAATAAAGGATCTGTGACTAATCGCGGACGACACAAATTTAATGTCATGGCGCGTTCGGCGAAATTGCATAACACGTCGAGTTGGCTTAAAGCTTCACTGCTTTGTTGTAACGCTGCCAAATGCAAATTGAGCTGCTCAAGCAAGTCATCATACAAGGCTTTTTCTTTGGTCAATGCACGTTCTTTGGCGCTGAGAATTTTATCTTCGAAGGTCTTCAATTCGGGTGTAATATATCGTTCGGCGCCTTTTAAAGTTTGTCGACGAATGTATTCAGCCGGGACTTTATCAGCATTGAGTTTGGATAATTCGATGTAATAACCATGAATACGATTGTAACCAACTTTTAATGTGCTTATGCCAGTGCGTTGCTTTTCGGTTTGCTCGAGTTCCACTAAGAACTTTGCACTGTTTTCACGTAAGTCGCGCAATTCATCGAGTTCTGAATCATAGCCTTTAGCGATGACACCTCCGTCACGAATTAGTACCGGTGGGTTTTCAATAACCGCACGATCCAATAATTCAAAAACAGATTGGTGTTCTTGGGTTTGCTTGTTTAATTGTTTTAAAAGTGGTGCACGAAAAAGTTTGAGTTGAGTTTTTATGCTGGGCAATTGCGCCAGACTGTCGCGTAATGTTGATAAATCCCTAGGACGCGCACTACGCAAAGCCAAACGTGCGAGAATACGTTCCAGATCACCTAGGAGCTTAAAATTTTCCTGCAAAGCTTCGTATCGATAGTCGTCGAGTAATTCGCCAACGGCTTGATAACGTTGGTTGATAGTATCTTGGTCGCGTAATGGTTGCTGCAACCAGCGACGCAATAAACGCCCTCCCATGGCCGTGTTGCTACGGTCCATTACGGATAACAATGTATGCTCGTTGCCACCGTTTAAATTATTAGTGATTTCTAAATTACGGCGACTTACCGCATCAAGAATTAATGCGTTTTCATAGCGCTCACGATGTAAAGCACGAATATGTGGTAACGCAGTTTTTTGCGTTTCTTTAACATAAGCTAAAAGACAACCAGCGCTGGCGATGGCCATGGGTAAGTCATCTACATCAAATGCTGATAAATCCTGTGTCGCTAGTTGTTGTGTGAGTAATCGAGTAGCGGTTTCATTATCAAAATGCCATGCACCCATGCTGCGAAGTCCACGTCTTTGTTTGAGTGCGCTATGACTTAATAATTCTGCATTTTCGTTTACCAATAATTCAGCGGGATTTAGACGTTCCAGTTCGGATAAAAGATTTTCGTCACCCTCAATTTCCAACACTTGAAAACGACCACTGCTCATATCTAAATAGGCAATGCCGTAGTGTTGGTGATGTTGATAAATTGAAACCAATAAATTTTCTTGACGCTCATCTAACAGCATTTCATCGGTGACTGTACCAGGAGTCACGACACGCACAACTTTACGTTCGACCGGACCCTTGCTTGTTGCTGGGTCGCCGATTTGTTCACAGATGGCAATTGATAAACCTTTTTTAACTAACTTCGCCAAATAAGGTTCAGCCGCGTGATAGGGTACTCCCGCCATGGGAATCGGTTCACCGGCGGATTTGCCGCGCGCGGTTAATGTGATGTCGAGTAATTGTGCAACTTGTTTTGCGTCGTCGAAAAATAATTCATAAAAATCACCCATACGGTAAAACAGCAGCATGTGGGGATAGTCGGCCTTAATGCGTAGATACTGCTGCATCATCGGTGTGTGAGTGGTCACAGATTTTTTGCTCGGTGTGCTGACGTCATTCATGGCTGAATTACATGCCCTATGTGTAATTTAAAATAAAAGTTTAACGTTCGACCGGTATTCCGGCGATATTGCCCCAGTCAGACCAGGAACCTGGGTAGCCACGCACCTTTGTAAATCCAAGGTGACGTAACATAATCCAGGTATACGATGAACGATGATGAGTTTGGCAATGCACGACAATTTCTTTGTCTGGGGTGATGCCTAAGAGCGCGAGTTCTTGCATAACTTTTTCAGCATCACGCATAGTCATGTGTAAGTCTTTGTCCATGGCTTGGGTCCACTCGTAATTAACCGCGCCGGGAATATGCCCACCTTGTTGCGCAAACACTTTACTGCCCGTATATTCTTCTGGACTGCGCGCATCCACAATAACCACGTCATTGTTGTTCAAGTGGTACAAAATAAAATCACGGTTGGCCAAACAATCGTCATTACACCAGTTGACGGGATAGTCGCTAGGGTCGGGATTGGCTGTGGCTTCATTGCTAAGTGGGCGACCTTGGCCATACCAGGCATGCAGACCTCCATCGAGTAAGGCATATTGTTTGTGGCCGGTTAATTCCAGAGTCCATAAGAAGCGTCCGGCCTTACCGCCGCCTTCGTCATCATATGCGACGACCAAATCACTGGGTTTGATTCCCAGCTTGGATAAAACTTCAGCAAATTGCTGTTCTTCAGGGACTAAACCCATTACAGGTTTGGCATGACGTAAAATATCAGCATAATTACAAAAGACCGCACTGGGTATATGTGCCTGGGCATAAGTTTCTGCTTTTCCTAGGTCAACTATCACTAGGCCATCCTCTCCCAGGCGGCGTTCTAATTCATCTGTGGACATTAAAAATCCTGACATACACACTCCATTATTCTAGCTCTCCAGAAAAGCGGTCTATTGTAACGCCACTGGGGTAGAAGTCGAAGCACTATGGCTATGGAATTACAATATTTAGATAAAAGTTTGTTCGATGACTTGATGTTAATATGGAGAAAATGATTTTTTTGAAAGGCTTAAGTATCTGTTTTTGGTAACAACAGAAAGGGATTTTTACTTAGTGCCAAAGTAAATGGAGGTGTTTTCATTTTGACAAATATAGCTAAGCCTTAGCTATTGGTGTCAGGATGTAATTTTTTATCGAATAAGTTATGAATTTCCTGTTTCACTTTATCAACAATTCTTTCTGCGTGCTGGTGATAGTAAAAAAGTTTGCAGGCAATAGGTTCATGCAAGGATGTGCGGTTTTGGGTTTGAAATTCCGTCCAAGCAAAAACCGGCATATTGTTAAGCGAACGGTCGATGCAAATCCAGGAGTCTTTATCGATAATCATTTCCAAGGTGCGTAAACCGGGGAGTTGAAACTGGTAGCGATCTTCAAGTCGTAGCATAGCAAGTTTGACTTCGTTAAATAATGCAGCTTCGATTTCACTATCTTCACTGCTGTACCGTGGTAGACCTTCCAATAATTTATGCATTGGTATTACTCCAAAACTGAAAACCTTTAGCTTTGTTTTAATACTAACTATTACACTGAATAGTCGATTTCCATAAGCATTATAAAAATTAGACAGGCAATATGCTTACCAGTTTCAATTTGTTGCTAAATTTCACTAATGTGTTAACAAGCTAGGTTTATTCCTAGCTTGTTAAACTAGCAAAAAGGCTAGGTAGTTTTTCAGGTAAACGCTCGACGTTATCGATGATTGTGTAGTTATTTTCGCCGAATATGCGTTTAACGTAATTATCTGCGTGCGGATCTAGCGTCAAACAATATGATAAAACTCCTTTGCTGTAGAGTTCTTCAACGGCTTTTTTAGTGTCATGACGTAAAGTTTGTGGATCTCGTTCATCAATATCGGCGGGTTCACCGTCGGTAACAATGAGTAATAGTTTACGCCGCTCGGGTTGTTTTAATAAATGATGTGCAGCGTGACGCATCGCAGCGCCCATGCGCGTTGACAAGCCACCTTTCATTCCAGCCAAACGCGATTTGGCATCATCGTCGAAGTGCTGATTAAAATCTTTGAAGCGATAATATTGCACATCGTGACGACCATCCGACGCAAAACCATGCAAAGCAAATGGATCGCCAATACCGTTAATAGCGGTTGCGACCAGGGTCGCGGCTTCACGGGTCAATTGCAAAATAGTTTTATCTGAGCCTTGCACTTGTTCGTTGGTTGATTCGGATAAATCGAGTAATACCACGACAGCAAGATCACGGTTTTTAATAACATTGCGCATGGTAATGCGAGGATTGGGTTGTTCGCCCATGCGAATCGCTATCATGGCGTCAATTGCTGCATTAATATCAACTTCATCACCATCTTCCATATTACGAACGCGTTGCACACCTTCTGGGGTTAATAAATCGATAATTTGCTTGATGCGATGCGCAATCGGTTTGTGTTCGATTAAAATCTTATTTACATCATCAACATTGCCTTTTGCTTGACGACGCTCATACAGTGTGACCCAATCGGGGCGATGTAATTGAATTTGATAATCCCATTCTTGATAGTGGAACGGTTCCGAGATCGGCTCTTTGCCCCACATAGCATTAAAGCTGGGAGTGTTTTCCAAATCATCTTCATAGGGAAACATCTCCGTTGCGGCGGTCCAGATTTCCTGGGCGTCATCGCCTGCAAGTTCGCAATCCACCTCATTCGCCATTTCCATTACGCTAACTGTTTTGCGCACTTGTTTCTGGCTGGCAGCGACATATTCGCTAAAGGTTTCAAAAGTGAATTCTTCGAATTCCCAAACGAAACGATTATCATCGCGATAAGGAATACGAATGCGTTCTAATATGCGAAGGCTGGGTACTTCTTTGCGATTGGCAAAGATATGAAATAATTCCATGCCCATGTGCCAGGAGAATTGATTATCGTCCTGACGTTCTGCAATTTCACTGTGAAATTTATCGCAGAAGCTGGCGAGTTCAGGATCGTCACTTTTTACGGATGAATCCAATAACATTAATGCTATACGTTCGAGTATTACCATGGTTGGGTGTTCTACATCACCCTCGAATTCAAAGTTTAATAATGAGCACCATAGTTTTTTCAAGCCAGGAAAATCTTGAATGGTTTTGTATTCGATGCGTGCATCTTCGATAAGACCAATAAAAAACATTTGTGCAGGACTTAATTGTTCAGCGGAAATAGGTGAACTGGTATAGCACAAGTGTGCAGCCATATGCGCCGCAGTGGCACGATAAAGTTCCAGTCCATTAATGTCACCAAGTGCATCCACGGCGTCGGGCATGTGTAAAATATGTGCCGCGATATAGGGGCGAAAGTCGGTATAGTCCGCACCGGTTGGACGTAAAAAGAAGTCGCGACCCCATAATGCACGTAAATAAAAATTGAGTTTGCGTTGAGTGTCAATAAACAAAGTGCCACGTCGTTCTTTTTGCAACATGGCCAAACTGTCTTGCGACTCCAAATTAAAATATGACGTCAGATTGTTGAAGTCACGGCGATACGCTTGTGCACCAAAATTCGCCCAACGGCGTAACCCACTCAGAGTGAGCTTGGAAAGCAACTCGTCCATGTGATTGAGCATGGGGCGCAAACCACGTGCAGCAGTCGATGCAAGTTGATGTATTAATGTAAGATAGCCACGTAATAATTCGGCATCGCCTAAACGTCGTGAGGCTGTGGGTAAACTGCTAAACATCAATGAAATCACTTCACCGGATGTCATGGATGCAAGTTTTAAAGCAGCCGTTACGCAGTCAGTAATAATGTCTTCGCCACATTCTTTAGCCACTTGCGGCATTTCTTGCAAGTAGACGATAACTAAATCGCTGCCGCGGCCTAATCCACATAAACCTTTTGCGCCTTCCAAGTATGCTTGCAAACCGACAGGTGACATGATGCGCGCCGCTTCTTGGAACGTGCCGTTTAAAACATCACGCACTTCTGGCGCAACATCTTTCAATTGTTCTTCGTAGTCTTCTAGTTTGATGGCCATAAGTTAACTACCATTGTTTTTGAGAAATAAACACCAAAGCTATCACGAACCTCGTTCTGTGCCCTCGCCATTTGCGAGAGGGTGAGGGTAATCGTAGTTAAAACGCTTTCAGTATGTAGAAAAATATTGTTGTTCCAAAAACGAATGATCTTATATCCCTGAGTGTTCAAAACCTCTGTTCTTTTAAGATCGTATTCTGTTGGTTGTTGGTGTTGGCCTGCGTCAACATTAACAACCCGTTTTTCTGAAACACATAGAAAATCGACAATATAATTTCCTATGGAGACCTAGCGTTTAAACTCTTACCGATTTACTTGTCTATTTCGAAGCATTTGC
>JAOUJM010000412.1 GCA_029883265.1 Gammaproteobacteria bacterium | reverse complement strand
CACAACTAACATTTTTTATTTTCAAATAAAAAATGTTTTTGATAATTTGAATACATGTAACGATGTTGCTTATGTGGATAGAATTTTAAAATGTTTTTATAAAAGCAAGCTGTTGTGTTTCAACAATAGCTTGCTTAATGATTGCGCAATAACACAGATAAATCTGCGCTAGCTAACGTTTATTCAATAACGCATGCTTCGGCCTAAATGCTTTAATAAATGAATCGTGAGTTTCCACAAATGGACCTTCGAGCAAATCAATACAATAGGGAATTGCAGGAAATACTGCTTTTAAACAATCATCGATTGCTGATGGCTTGCCTGGCAAATTTAGAATCAAACTGCGATGACGAATGCCTGCAGTTTGTCGAGACAATATAGCCGTGGGGACTATTTTTAAAGATTCTGCTCGCATTAGTTCACCAAACCCCGGCATTATTTTTTGACAAACCGCTTCCGTGGCCTCAGGTGTCACATCACGAAGTGCCGGTCCTGTTCCACCCGTGGTAATAATAAGATGACAATTTTCTTTATCCGCTAAAGTGATTAACGTCTCTTCGATACGTAATTGCTCATCCTCGATTAATCGTTTTTCGGCTTCCCAGGGCGAACTCAGTGCTTGATTTAACCAATGCTCAATTGCGGGACCACCTCGGTCTTCATATTCACCACGGCTAGCACGATCTGAAACGGTAACTATCGCAACGCGAAATACTGATGCTGTCATTTTTTTCTCCAAAAAAATAGTTGCAACTAAGCATACTTATTTAGGGTCGAAGCACAAGTCCTATTCTGTGCCACAATAAACTATTTTTACAGAAACTCATCGGGATATAACGATTGGTCGACGTTTACTACCCCAATGTCCGGCTTGTGCCTCAAACACACCAGCTAATGGTGTATGGCATTGTTGACAATGGCCTCCTTGATCTAAATTCCAATCGCTTAACTCATACCAATCCCGTCCAATAAGCAATTCACCGCAATGATGACAATAAGTGGATTGACCCGCTTTGTCATGAACATTGCCCGTGTACACGTGGTGCAATCCGTTGGCTTTGGCAATTTGGCGCGCTTTGTCCAAAGTCGATTGTGGCGTCGATGGAATATCCTGCATTTTCCAATCCGGATGAAACGCAGAAAAATGGAGCGGAACTTCAGCTCCAAGTTTTTCGTTGATCCATTGCGTTAACAGATTTAATTCCTGGTCCGAATCATTTTTACCGGGAATCAATAAGGTGGTTATTTCTAGCCAGCATTGGGTTTCATGTTTCACATATTCTAAAGTGTCAAGCACTGGCTGCAAATGTCCACCGGTAATTTTCCAATAGAAATCTTCACTAAATGACTTTAGATCGATATTAGCCGCGTCCATATAGGAAAAAAATTCAGCCGCAGGTTTGGGCTCAACATAACCTGCGGTCACTGCCACATTGTTAATCTTATGCTGTCGACATAATTTGGCCACATCAATCGCATATTCCAAAAAAATAATTGGATCATTATAAGTATAAGCTACACTGCGTGACCCTGAATCAATAGCCGCTTGAACAATCGCTTCAGGTGTCGCTTGATCGGTTAATCGATGCGTTTCCCGCGACTTGCTAATATCCCAGTTTTGACAGTATTTACAGGCGAGATTACATCCCGCCGTGCCAAATGATAAAACCGGCGTCCCAGGTAAAAAATGATTGAGTGGTTTTTTTTCTATTGGATCAACACAAAATCCACTGGAGCGGCCATAAGTTGTTAAAATGATTTTCTGCTCTTGACAGGCTCGCACAAAACACAAACCGCGCTGACCTTCGTGTAATTTACAAAATCGTGGACACACATCGCATTGTACTCGTGCATCATCGAGTACATGCCAGTATTGTGTGGGATGACAGAACTCTGCCTCGAATTTTTCACGTTCCACCATTAAATCACCTACTTAATTGGTTTTGCCCTTGAATTTCAGGATAAACAATGCCATCTTCAAAGTCTATGTTTACGAGGGGGTAAACAAGATGTCCAGTATACGACCCGCCGCTGTTGCGGGCTTGTTTTATCCAGATGACCCACGTCAGTTAAAGGATATGGTCATGCAGATGATAAACAAGGCCCAGACGCAGGATTTTGACGCAAAAGCGATAATAGCACCGCATGCGGGCTATATTTATTCAGGCCCAATTGCCGCGAGCGCCTATAAGGCGATAGAAAATAAACGCAAACAAATCAAACGTGTGGTATTGATTGGACCGTCTCACCGGGTTGCCTTTAGTGGTATTGCTGTCAGCAGCGCGAGTGAGTTCGCCACTCCCTTGGGAAATATAACACTTGATAGTAAAGCGGTGGCACAACTGATTCAATTTCCGCAAGTACAGACCTTGGATCGCGCTCATGAACAAGAACACAGCCTGGAAGTCCATTTACCATTTCTGCAATTAATACTCGATGATTTCAAGCTGGTGCCGTTGGTTGTTGGTGATACTCAAGCCCACGAGGTTGCGGAAGTCATTAATGCATTATGGGATGACGAAGCAACCTTTATTATCATTAGTTCCGATTTGAGTCACTATCATGATTATGCGACGGCGCAACGCATTGACAAACAAACTTCAAACGCAATTGCCACATTAAATCCCGATCCCATCGGCTTTGAACAAGCATGCGGCAGAAATCCACTCAATGGTTTTTTGCAAGTTGCAAAAGAAAAAGGCCTAAAGGCAGAAATTTTGGATCAACGTAATTCGGGTGATACCTCGGGTGATAAATCCCGAGTGGTAGGTTATGGCGCTTATGTATTTCATTAAATGGCTATGACCCAAGATTATTCAGTAATTGAGCAACAAACATTATTGCAAATCGCTCGCGAATCGATTACCTATGGACTTGAACATCACCATTGTCGATCATTGGATATAAATGAATATTCCGAGCATTTACGTGAACA
>JAOUJM010000148.1 GCA_029883265.1 Gammaproteobacteria bacterium | reverse complement strand
CCGAGGAGCAATTCATTGAATGTCGCCGGCATTTTGCCAGATTTCTGCATAATGTCGTTTTCATCCATGAGACGCGCACGCTCTACTTGCTCACCCTTAAGAAAACGAGTACCGCCTGGATCATTGATTTCAACTTTGCGCAACATTTGACGCACAATAACTTCGATGTGCTTGTCATTGATTTTTACCCCTTGCAGGCGGTAAACATCTTGAACTTCATTGATAATATAGCGCGCCAGCTCACTAACACCTAAAAGACGCAAAATATCGTGAGGTGCAGGTGCACCGTCACAAATTGTCTCGCCTTGCTCCACTTGCTCACCTTCAAAAACGGTTATGTGACGCCATTTGGGGATCAACTCTTCATAGGTATCACCGTCTTTAGGAGTAATGATCAATCGCTGTTTGTCTTTGGTGTCTTTACCAAAGCTAACCGTACCTGAAATTTCTGCCAATATAGCTGGTTCTTTCGGTTTACGTGCTTCAAACAAATCAGCAACCCGTGGCAAACCACCCGTGATATCACGAGTCTTTGATGATTCTTGTGGAATACGTGCAACGATGTCACCCACACCCACTTCAGCACCATCAGATAGATTGACGATTGCGCCTGCTGGCAAAAAGTACATCGCTGGAACATCGGTTCCAGGAATCAATAAGTCGCTACCATCTTTATTAATTAGCTTAACCATTGGACGTAAGTCTTTTGAACCTGCGCCCCGCTGTTTCGGATCTGTGATCACGGAGCTGGTCAAACCAGTGACATCATCGGCTTGCTGCTGAACAGTAATACCATCAACAAAATCTTTAAATTTGATAATACCTTCCACTTCAGTAACAACCGGATGGGTATGCGGATCCCAGCTGGCGACATTATCGCCACCCTCGACCGAATCCCCGTCAACTTTTCTAATGGTTGCACCGTATGGAATTTTATAACGTTCACGCTCGCGACCGAACTCATCGACTACGCCGATTTCACCTGAACGAGACACCGCTACTAAATGGCCATTTCGATGAGAAACCGTTTTCACATTATGCAAGCGTAAATAACCTTTCGATTTTATTTCTACGCTACTTACTGCGGCTGACCGTGATGCCGCCCCACCGATATGGAAGGTACGCATGGTTAACTGGGTTCCAGGCTCACCGATGGACTGAGCCGCAACAACACCAATAGCTTCACCATTGTTAACGCGATGTCCACGCGCCAGGTCACGGCCATAACATGAAGCACAAATTCCATAACGTGTTTCACAAGTAATTGGCGAACGAACTTTTACTTGGTCGATACTGGCACGCTCCAAAACATCCACCCAGTCTTCATCCAGAAGCGTACCCGCTTCAGCGACCACTTCATCGCTGCCAGGACGGCAAACATCGTCCACTAGTACACGGCCTAATACGCGTTCACGCAATGGCTCAACAACATCTCCACCTTCAATTAGCGGTTCCATGAGTAAGCCATGCACTGTGCCGCAATCGACTTCAGTAACAACTAAATCCTGCGCCACATCGACCAAACGACGAGTTAAATAACCTGAGTTCGCGGTTTTTAATGCTGTGTCAGCTAGACCTTTACGTGCGCCATGCGTGGATATAAAGTATTGCGATACATCCAGACCTTCACGGAAGTTCGCTGTTATCGGCATTTCGATAATTGAACCGTCCGGTTTTGCCATCAAACCCCGCATACCCGCTAACTGGCGAATCTGTGCGGCACTACCCCGCGCCCCTGAGTCAGCCATCATAAATACTGAGTTAAATGACACTTGGCGTTCTGTTTCGCCTTCACGGTTAAGCACTTCTTCAGTACCCAATTCCGCCATCATGGCTTTGGCGACCTGGTCGTTGGTGTGCGACCAAATATCAACAACCTTGTTATAGCGCTCACCATTGGTGACCAAACCTGAGGTATATTGATTTTCAATTTCTTTAACTTCTTCCTCCGCTGCCGCAAGAATGGTGGCTTTGGAATCAGGGATCACCATGTCGTTAATACCAAAAGACGCACCTGAACGTGTCGCCATGGAAAAACCGGTATACATGAGCTTATCTGCAAAAATGACTGTTGCTTTCAAGCCCAATTGGCGATAGCAGCCGTTGACCAAGCTAGAGATTGCCTTTTTCGTCAAAGGACGATTAATCATTTCAAATGGCAATTCTTCTGGAGTAACTTCACGTAAAATTGCACGACCCACAGTAGTATCGACAATCTTGCGCTCTTGTTTTTGCTCACCATTATCGTCATAAGAAACTTCAACAATACGTACTTTTACGCGAGCGTGTAATTCCACCACTCGGTTTTCATAGGCACGACGCGCCTCATCAATACTCGCAAAAATAGAACCTTCGCCTTTAGCATTGATTTTATCTCGGGTCAGATAGTACAAACCCAAAACCACGTCTTGTGAAGGCACGATAATCGGCTCACCATTCGCCGGCGATAGAATATTGTTCGAAGCCATCATTAAGGTACGCGCTTCAAGTTGCGCTTCTACCGATAATGGCACGTGAACTGCCATTTGGTCACCGTCAAAGTCAGCGTTATAAGCCGCACACACTAAGGGATGCAGCTGAATCGCTTTACCTTCAATAAGTACAGGCTCAAACGCTTGAATACCTAGACGATGCAAAGTTGGCGCTCGGTTTAGCATGACCGGATGTTCGCGTATGACTTCCTCTAGCACATCCCAAACTTCTGGACCTTCACGCTCAACCATTTTCTTCGCAGCTTTGATAGTGGTAGCCAATCCACGGCGTTCTAACTTAGAGAAAATAAACGGTTTGAACAATTCCAAGGCCATTTTTTTCGGTAAACCACATTGGTGCAAACGCAAAGTCGGGCCAACCACGATAACTGAACGACCGGAGTAATCCACACGCTTACCCAAAAGATTTTGACGAAAACGACCTTGTTTACCTTTAATCATATCCGCAAGCGATTTTAACGGACGCTTATTGGTGCCAGTAATAGCACGGCCACGGCGACCATTATCAAGCAAGGCATCAACCGCTTCTTGTAACATGCGTTTTTCGTTGCGCACGATGATATCCGGCGCATTCAAATCTAATAAACGTTTGAGACGATTATTACGGTTGATTACACGACGATACAAATCATTCAAATCTGAAGTCGCAAATCGACCACCATCTAGTGGAACCAAAGGACGCAATTCAGGAGGCAAAACAGGCAATACCGTCATAACCATCCATTCAGGCTTGTTGCCTGAATCGTGTAAGGCTTCCATTAACTTCAAACGCTTAGATAATTTTTTCAATTTTGTTTCGGAAGAAGTACTGGCGATTTCTTCACGTAAGGAAACAACCTCTGATTTAACATCTATAGTGCGCAGGAGTTCAAAAATGGCTTCGGCACCCATTTTTGCGACAAACTCGTCACCAAATTCTTCGATGGCTTCCAAATAAGCTTCGTCAGTCAACAACTGGCCACGCTCTAATTCGGTCATGCCTGAATCGATAATCACAAAGCCTTCGAAATATAGAATGCGCTCAATGTCGCGTAAGGTCATATCTAATAAAAGACCCATGCGCGATGGCAAAGATTTCAAAAACCAGATATGTGCAACTGGGCTTGCAAGCTCGATGTGACCCATGCGTTCGCGACGCACTTTTGCTAAAGTGACTTCAACGCCACATTTCTCACAAATCACACCACGATGTTTTAAACGTTTGTATTTACCACAAAGACATTCGTAATCTTTGACTGGACCAAAAATCTTGGCACAGAATAAACCGTCACGCTCTGGCTTGAACGTACGGTAATTAATGGTTTCTGGCTTCTTAACTTCACCATAAGACCAGGATCGGATTTTTTCCGGCGATGCTAATCCGATACGGATTGCATCAAACTCATCAGCTTGGCCTTGTCGTAGTAAATTAAGTATGTCTTTCAATGCCGTTTCTCCTATGTAGAGAGGACTTTCCGCCGAATTCTGTTTGGCCCCACACAGGTGGGGCCAGGGTTATTACTTCTCGTGCTCTAGTTCGATGTCGATACCTAGTGAGCGAATCTCTTTTAACAATACGTTAAAGGATTCAGGCATACCGGCATCCATACGATGATCACCATCAACGATATTCTTGTACATTTTGGTACGACCGTTGACATCATCCGATTTAACCGTGAGCATTTCTTGCAACGTATACGCTGCACCGTATGCTTCCAGTGCCCATACCTCCATCTCACCAAATCGTTGACCACCGAATTGCGCTTTACCACCGAGTGGCTGCTGGGTAACCAAGCTATAAGGACCTGTTGAACGCGCATGCATTTTGTCATCAACTAAGTGATTCAATTTCAGCATGTACATATAACCAACCGTGATCGGACGCTCGAATAACTCACCCGTACGTCCATCTAATAACATGGTTTGACCTGAGCGCGGTAAACCGGCCAGTTCCAACATGTCTTTGATTTCTTCTTCAGCGGCACCATCAAATACAGGTGTTGCCATAGGCACGCCATGCTTAAGATTTTTCGCCAAAGTAATAATTTCAGCATCGGAAAAATTATCGATGTCACCGCTACGGTGATCACCTTTGTAGATCTGTTTAATGAATCCACGTAATTCTTCAAGACTGGCTTGTGCTTCCAGCATCTCACCAATGCGCACACCAAGACCTTTAGCTGCCCACCCTAAGTGAGTTTCCAGCACCTGACCAACGTTCATCCGCGAAGGTACGCCTAATGGGTTTAAGCAGATATCCACCGGCACACCATCAGGTGTGTGAGGCATATCTTCAACAGGAACAATCATGGAGATAACACCTTTGTTACCATGACGACCCGCCATTTTATCCCCAGGCTGAATACGACGTTTAACCGCCATATGCACCTTAACCATTTTTAATACACCTGGCGCTAAGTCATCGCCGGAAGTGATTTTCTCGCGTTTTTCGTCAAAACGTTGATCAAACTCCTGACGCTGTTGCTTCATGTGTTCAGCCGCTTTTTCTAATTGGCTGTTCGCATCATTATCACTCAATCGCACTTCAAACCATTTATCACGCGTCAAATCGGCTAAATACTCGGCGCTGATAGTGGTTCCGGATCTCAGACCATTAGGACCACCAGCGGCTGCTTTACCCACCATCAATTTTTCTAAACGGTCATAGGTATCGTCTTCAAGAATACGAAATTGATCGTTCAAATCTTTTCGATAAGAGGCTAATTCCATTTCTTCGATGTATTTGGCACGCGCATCTTTTTCGATACCGTCGCGTGTAAATACCTGCACATCGATAACCGTACCATTCATGCCCGATGGAACACGCAAGGACGTATCTTTAACATCCAAGGCTTTTTCGCCGAAAATTGCACGCAGTAGTTTTTCTTCTGGGGTTAGCTGGGTCTCGCCTTTAGGTGTGACTTTACCCACTAGAATGTCACCCGCTTTAACTTCGGCGCCGATATAAACTATACCTGACTCGTCTAATTTGGATAATGCTGATTCACCAACGTTAGGTATGTCACCGGTAATTTCTTCAGGCCCCAACTTGGTATCACGAGCCACACAGGTAAGTTCTTCAATGTGAATCGTCGTATAACGATCCTCCTGCACCACGCGCTCTGAAATAAGAATCGAATCTTCGAAGTTGTATCCATTCCACGGCATAAACGCGACTAGCATGTTTTGACCAAGCGCCAATTCCCCCAGACTGGTGGACGGACCATCAGCCAACACATCGCCACGGGAAATTTTGTCGCCGAGGGAAACCAATGGACGTTGGTTAATACACGTATTCTGATTCGAACGCGAGTATTTGGTTAAGTTGTAAATATCAACACCGGCCTCGCCCGCATGGGCTTCGTCGTCATTAACGCGCACCACGATACGCGCCGCATCAACCGAATCAACTGTACCGCCACGTTTGGCAATAACTGTTACACCCGAGTCAATGGCGACGGTTTTTTCCATACCCGTACCAACCACAGGCGTTTCAGTACGCAAGGTCGGTACTGCCTGACGTTGCATGTTTGATCCCATCAAAGCACGGTTAGCATCATCATGCTCAAGGAATGGAATCAATGAAGCCGCCACAGAAAGAATCTGTTTAGGCGCAACGTCCATGTAATTGATCTTGTCTGGGGTGCTAAGTGTAAATTCACCTTGGTTACGACAGGACACTAGGTCATCGGTCAAATTTCCTTTGTCATCAACGCCCGCGTTCGCTTGTGCGATAACAAACTGACCTTCTTCGATTGCTGACAAAAAATCAATTTGATCCGTTACTTTGCCATCATTAACTTTACGATAAGGTGTTTCTAAAAAGCCATATTTGTTAGTACGCGCATAAACCGCCAATGAGTTAATCAAACCGATATTTGGACCCTCTGGCGTTTCAATTGGACATACACGACCATAGTGCGTCGGATGTACGTCACGCACTTCGAAACCGGCACGTTCTCGGGTTAAACCACCCGGGCCTAATGCAGACACACGACGTTTATGTGTAATCTCTGATAATGGATTATTTTGATCCATGAACTGAGACAACTGGCTGGAACCGAAAAATTCTTTAACCGCAGCAGATACTGGCTTAGCATTGATGAGTTCCTGAGGCATCAAACCTTCAGATTCAGCCAAACTCAAACGTTCTTTAACAGCACGCTCAACACGCACCAAACCAACACGGAATTGGTTTTCGGCCATTTCACCAACACTACGAATACGACGATTACCCAAGTGGTCAATATCGTCAACGGTGCCTTTACCATTACGAATATCGATTAAGGTCTTGAGCACATCAATAATGTCATCTTTAGACAAGGTGCCTTCACCTACCACTTCATCGCGGCCCACACGACGATTGAACTTCATGCGACCAACCGCTGAAAGGTCATAACGATCACTGGTGAAAAACAAGTTTTGCAATAAGGACTGAGCCGCTTCTTTAGTGGGTGGCTCACCCGGGCGCATCATGCGATAAATTTCGACTTGCGCTTCTTGCTCACTATTGGTGCTATCGACACGCAAGGTGTCAGACATATAAGGACCACTATCTAGATCATTAGTGTAGAGGGTTTTAATTTCCTTCACGCCTGCAGCGGTCATCGCTTCGATCAACTCTTCAGTGATCTCGTCATTGGCGCTTGCCACTAATTCACCGGTACTGGCGTCAACTACATCATGATATAAAGCACGTCCAAGCAAGTAATCAACTGAAGTTTCCAGTTTACTCATGCCTTGACTTTCCATTTCTTTGATGTGGCGCGCAGTAATGCGTCGTCCGGTTTCAACAATGACATCCCCTTTGGGGTTCAGTAAATCGAAACTCAGGGTTTGACCGCGCAAACGCTCTGGAATTAATTCCAGCGATATTTTGCCATCTGCAAAATAAAAAGTATCCGTATCAAAAAACATTTCTAAAATTTCTTGTGCGCTATATCCCAAAGAACGCAAAAGAATGGTCGCCGGAATTTTACGCCGGCGGTCGATACGCACAAATACGTTATCCTTGGCATCGAATTCAAAATCCAACCAAGAACCACGATAAGGAATAATTCGTGCGGAGTAGAGCAATTTACCTGATGAATGTGTCTTGCCTCGATCATGATCGAAGAACACACCAGGTGATCGATGCAACTGGGAAACGATAACCCGTTCAGTCCCATTAATAACAAAGGTACCGCTATCAGTCATCAACGGGATTTCGCCCATGTAAACTTCTTGCTCTTTGATATCCTTAATGGATTTTGCTTCGGGCCCAGCGTCCTTATCATAAATGATCAAACGCAATTTGACACGCAGTGGCGCTGCATAAGTTAAACCACGCATTTGACATTCTTTCACGTCAAATACTGGAGTGCCAAGACGATAGCTCACATAATCCAGAGCTGCATTGCCGGTATAACTGACAATCGGAAACACCGATTTAAAAGCACCATGCAAACCAACGCTTGCACGATTATCTACATCGGCATCGCTTTGTAAAAAGGATCTAAATGAATCCAGTTGTATCGACAATAAATAAGGAACTTGCAAAATATCAACAAGTTTTCCGAAATCCTTACGGATTCGTTTTTTCTCGGTAAATGAGTACGCCATTAGACTGCCTCGCCGCCATGTTTAGAACGTCTACCCAGCACATACAACAAACGTATGCAATAACACGCATGAAAGGGTTGGTAGCCAAACACCATTAGGCTACCAACCCTTTACTTGTTTCAAGGTCTTATGCTGCAAGACCTATCACAAAATTACTTGATTTCGACAGAAGCGCCGGCTTCTTCAAGTTGCTTCTTGATATCTTCAGCTTCGGCTTTAGATGCGCCTTCTTTGACAGGTGCCGGTGCACCCTCAACCATCGCTTTTGCTTCTTTAAGGCCAAGACCTGTGATACCACGAACCGCCTTGATAACAGCAACTTTGTTGCTACCGAAGCTAGTCATCACTACGTCGAATTCAGTTTGTTCTTCTGCCGCCGCGCCTGCGTCGCCAGCTGGAGCAGCAACTGCAACCGCTGCTGCTGCTGCAGAAACACCAAACTTCTCTTCCATTGCAGAAATAAGGTCAACGACCTCCATTACTGTCATGTTAGAAATAGTTTCCAAAATATCGTCTTTTGTTACCGCCATTGTTTTAAGTCTCCTAAAACGTTTGATTACACGTTCACTTATGCTTTTGCGTCTTTAATCGCTGCAACTGTGCGAACGAGTTTACCAGGCACTTCGTTCATGGTACGCGCTAGTTTCTCAACCGGCGCCTTCATGACTGCCATTAATAGACTGATTGCTTGATCACGAGTCGGTAGATTCGCAACTGCTTTAATGTCTTTTGGATCAACTAGTTTGCCACCTAAAGCAACGATTTTAATTTCTAATTGCTTGTTGTCTTTGGCAAACTTATCCAAAACACGCGCCGCGCCACCAGGATCTTCTTGAGAAAACGCAAGAATGAGCGGACCAACTAGTCCCTCTTTCATGCACTCAAATTCAGTTCCTTCGATTGCACGTTTTGCTAAAGTGTTTTTAACCACTCGCAAATAAACGCCACCATCACGTGCTTCACGACGTAACTGCGTTAATTGCCCTACCGATAACCCGCGATACTCAGCTGCAACCGCAGAGTGGGCTTCACCCGCAATGCTGGCTACTTCAGCCACAATAGCTTTTTTCTCTTCGATGGATAAACTCACTGGAGTTCCTCCTGGTATCGCATTTAACTTAGTGTGATTACTCACACACCCTTTTGGACTTATTGCTTCATTGAAGCAACTCACCACAACGGGGTAACCTCGAATCCTGTCGGGTCCCACCGTCTGCGTAGGCGGTAATAAACCAATTAAGTGAATCGACTAAAAAAACCTATTCACACCTACGGTCTTTGACGGCTAACGATTTCAAAAAAACGCTAGCCCAAAGTCTTTTTAATACGTCAGTGAACCTAATTCCACCGGAACCCCTGGGCCCATAGTTGTGGAAACAGTCACTTTACGCATGTATACGCCTTTAGCCGAACTTGGCTTGGCTTTTTGCAAATCACTCAACAAAGTCTGAAGATTTTCTTGCAAAGCTTTGCTATCAAAACTGACTTTACCAATAGTGCTATGAATAATACCAGACTTATCAGTACGATAGCGCACTTGACCGCCTTTGGCGTTTTTCACAGCCGCAGCAACATCTGTTGCTACCGTGCCTACTTTGGGGTTAGGCATTAAGCCACGAGGCCCAAGAATTTGGCCCAACTGACCAACAACACGCATAGCATCTGGAGAAGCAATAACAATATCAAAATCCATATTGCCTTTTTTCACTTCTTCAGCAAGATCTTCCATACCGACAATATCCGCACCCGCTTCTTTAGCAGCATCGACATTCGCGCCTTGTGTGAAGACAGCGACTCGAACTGTTTTACCAGTGCCGTTTGGCAATACTGTTGAACCACGAACCACTTGATCAGATTTACGAGGGTCAACGCCAAGATTCACACTGACATCAACCGACTCTAAAAACTTAGCTGCAGGAGCAGACTTTAATAATTCCAAAGCATCAGCGATTGGGTAAAATTTGCTTTTGTCTATTTTTTCACGCAACGCTTTAGCTTTTTTTGATAACTTAGCCATTACACACCCTCCACTTTCAAGCCCATGCTGCGCGCACTGCCAGCAATCGTACGAACGGCAGCATCCATATCCGCTGCAGTCAAATCAGGCTCTTTAGTTTTAGCCACTTCTTCTAGTTGCTCACGGTTAATCGTGCCGATGATGTCACGGCCAGGATTAGTGCTACCGCTTTTTAAATTAAGTTGTTTCTTAATTAAAACAGAAGCAGGAGGAGTCTTGGTTACAAAAGTAAAACTGCGATCACTATAAACAGTGATTACCACAGGAATAGGCATACCTTGTTCCATCGACTGAGTTTGCGCATTAAACGCTTTACAGAATTCCATGATGTTAACACCATGCTGACCCAATGCCGGACCAACCGGTGGACTCGGGTTCGCTTGACCCGCTTTTACTTGTAGCTTGATATAAGCATCGACTTTTTTTGCCATTTTAATATCTCCTAGTGGGTAACCGCCAAAGGTTAGTCTGCGACTAGCTTCGGCTAACGCTAAGCTTTAAAACCTAGCTCCCCGGTTCAAAACAAGTTTAGCCTTTTTCGACCTGGCCAAACTCCAACTCAACAGGGGTGGAACGTCCAAAAATCAATACAGATACCCGCATGCGACTTTTCTCATAATCCACTTCTTCCACCACGCCGTTAAAATCATTAAAGGGTCCGTCAGTAATACGCACCACTTCGCCCGGCTCAAATAATATTTTCGGCCGCGGCTTATCAACGCCTTCTTTCACGCGTTGAAGAATCTGATCTGCTTCTTTATCCGAGATCGGCGCTGGTTTATCGCTAGTTCCGCCAATAAAACCCATCACGCGCGGGACGCTACGTACCAAATGCCATGTGTCTTCATCCATATCCATTTGCACTAAGACATAGCCTGGGAAAAATTTGCGCTCACTTTTGCGTTTTTGACCTTCGCGCATTTCAACCACTTCTTCCGTTGGCACTAAAATCTCGCCAAACTTATCCGCCATTTCACTATGGCGCACTCGCTCTTCCAGCGAGCGACGAACTTGATTTTCAAAACCTGAATAAGCATGCACAACATACCAACGTAAGGCCATGGCTTAGCTCCCTTGACCAGTCAATATTTTAACACCCCATAACAGGCCCATATCCAACAACCAAAGAAATACGCCGACGATCATCACGCTCAACATAATCAATAAGGTTGTTTGACTGGTTTCCTTGCGGGTTGGCCAGACAACTTTACGAACTTCAGTTCGGGCTTCTTTGAAGAATGACCATGAACTGCGACCAATTTCTGTGCTTAGTGCAATCGCTACCGAGACCCCAAGTAAGGCCAATAGAGCCAAGACCCGATACAACACGCTCTGATCTGCATAATAATAAAAACCAACAATGCCGCCCCCAAGGATTAGCACTGCTAGTATCAGTTTAATTCGGTCCGCCATTAGTTTGTTATCTCACTTAATAATGGCAGGCCAGGAGGGAATCGAACCCCCAACCTGCGGTTTTGGAGACCGCTGCTCTGCCAATTGAGCTACTGGCCTACTTCTTCAAAAAGGCTGCTAATATCAGCCTATCCAAAAAACAAAGACACAAGCAGCTGATCCAACTGCTTGTGTATAAATATTTACTCAAAAATCTTAGCGACAACACCGGCGCCGACAGTACGGCCACCTTCACGGATAGCGAAGCGTAAACCTTCTTCCATGGCAATCGGTGCAATCAGTTCTACTTTCATATTGACGTTGTCG